>JBBSEL010000680.1:0-3507 GCA_038239755.1 Chloroflexia bacterium
ACTGCCCGTGGCGGATTAAAAATAGGTTCATAGATCCTTCATCTCCTCATGGTTTAACAATCACTTCTACCAGAGAAATAGCGAAGGAGCGCCACATGGTTACCGACAAGAGTTCCCCCGCCCTGCAAGACGCCTGGCCGAACGCCACCTGCTATGGCTGTGGCCCGGCCAACTCGGTGGGGCTGCACATCAAAAGCTACTGGGCGGAGGACGGCGAAACGGTGATCGCCACATTCCAGCCCCAGCCAGAGCAGAACGCGGGCTTCCCCAACGTGATGTACGGCGGGCTGGTCGCCTCGCTCATCGACTGCCACTCCGTGTGGACGGCCATTGCGGCGACCTACAAGGCCGAGGGACGCGAACACGGTTCCCTTCCGGCGATCAGCTATGTCACCGGCTCGCTCAACGTGCGCTATCTCGCGCCCACCCCACTGGATCGCCCGGTCCAACTGCGGGCGCGCGTGACCGAACTGCACCCGCGCAAAGCCCTCGTCACCTGCACCCTCCACGCGGGCGACCAGATCACCGCCGAAGGCACCGTCCTGGCCGTGCGTTTCCAGCAAGACAAGTCGGCGGGAACGGGGACGAGTGGTTAGTGGTTAGAAAAGAAGAACCAATCACCAACCACCAACCACTATCCACCCGCCGCTTCCATCACCCACAGGTATTTGTCCGACCCGGCGGTGAACGGAGTGCCGCTGTAGCTGCCGTAGCAGGCAACGGGGGTCAGGGCGGCCCCCTGGAGGAGCAAGGCGAGTTCGCGGGGGAAGTACATGTGCCAGGCCAGCGCATCGGTGCGCCGCTCCACCTGTCCGTTCTCGTAATAGATTTCGTAGATATAGCTGCTGTAGTCGGTCTGGGTGAGGGCATCGTAGCGGTCGGTGCAAAAGCGCAGGAGGCGCTCGATCCCGGCGGCGGGCACGGCGTGGTCCAGTTCCAGGCGCAACGGCGGGTCTGCCGCGCTGGACTCGACCAGGAAGGGCAGTTGCGGCACCAGCAGATCGAGGGCGAAAAAGCCCCCCGGCGCAAGGTGCCGCCGCACCGCCCGCAGGCACGCTCCCTGCTCCGCCACCGTATGCAGGTAGGCGAAGGCGTTAAAGCCCAGGATGATCAGGTCGAATTGCGCGGCCAGATCGAACCGTTCCATCATGCTTTCGACCAGGGTGACCGTGCCGGGGGGCAGATCGGGGATCTGCCCCAGCTTTGCGTCCGCCTGGGCCAGCAAGGCCGCGCTGCTGTCTAGCCCGGTGAGGGTGAAGCCGGGCGTGGCCTGCGCCCCCGCCTGGGCCAGGGGCAAGGTCAGCCGCCCGGTCCCGCAGGCCAGTTCCAGCACGCGGCGGGGGCGGTAGTAGGCTAACGTCTCCAGCCAGTAGGGCAGGTCGGCGGTATAGTGCGCCGTCTCCCATTCGTAGAGGCGGGCATCATCCCACATCAAGCGCCCCGGTGCCGGAAGTCGGCCACAGTGAGCCGCAGCAGATCGGCAATGTGGTCTAATTCTATGTCGGGTTCAGGGGGCAGGCTCGGTTCGTCGGCGTATTTGCCCTGGCAGACATGGACGGTGACCACCACTTCACCGCACGCCTCCTTCATCGCGTCGAGGATCCGCTCCTTGTCGTCGATCATCACGTAGCGATGGGAGGGGTAGAGGTGCTGGATCTCGTCCAGGTGTTGTTCCTTGTGGACATAGAGCAACACATTGCCGTGGACCGCCGCTTCCAGGCCGCTAGACCGGATCTTATACGCCTGGAACACCGGGTCGCCGTCCGAGACGATCACCGGGGTGCCCATCGTCCACAGGTGGGCCAGCACCTCGGGCACATGGGGGTAGACATAGCGGTCGTAGGGAAAGGTATGGATCGCCTCCGTCACCTGGGCCAGCCGCGCCGAATCGAGGTGGGGTGCGCCGAAGCGTTGCAGGGTCAGCGGGAAATCGACCACGTCGATCTCGTCGCGCACCTCTTCGTATAACTTCCAGAAACGGTCCGCCTCGGCGGGATCGAGGATGCGCCGGAGCGCGGCATCGATCCCCTGCTTGGCCCCGTCGTTATCCAGCAGCGTGTTATCCACATCCAGCATAAACACCAGTGTTGGTGGCTTCATCAGTCCTCCGGATCGTCAAGGTCCGCAGCCCGCGGCGGGGCCGGAACCGGATGGTCATAAACCTGCACGCCTGCCGCCCCGGCAATAATGATCCGCCCGGCCATACCCAGGAACAGCCCACACTCCACCACCCCGGTGATGGTCTTGATCGCCCGTTCCAGAGCGGTGGGGTCGGCCAACGGCTCACAGGAGCAATCGAGAATGTAGTGGCCCCCATCGGTCAGGTAGGGCACGCCGTGGTTCTCGGTCCAGCGCATACTGGGGGTGATGCCCAGGGCGGCCAGGGCGCGCGCCGTTTGCCGCCACCCGAACGGCACCACTTCGACCGGGATGGGGGTGTGCATCCCCAGGCGGGGCACCTGCTTGGTTTCATCGGCCACGATGATCAACAGGTTGCTGGCGCGGGCCACGATCTTTTCGCGCAGCAGTGCGCCGCCCAGCCCTTTGATCAGGCCAAACGTGGTCAGGTCGATCTCGTCTGCGCCGTCAATCGTCACGTCGAGGCGCGGCACTTCGTCCAGCGTGCTCACCTCCACGCCCAGCGCACGCGCCTGATCCGCGCTGCGATCCGAGGTGGCGACGGCGCGCACCTGTAATCCCGCTGCGACCCGCGCCCCCAACAGGGTAATCATGTGCTGGGCGGTGGAGCCGGTGCCCAGCCCGACCATCATCCCGTCGGTGACATAGGCCAGGGCCTGCTCGGCAGCTTTGTGTTTCAGGGCGTCTTGATCGATCATAGATACGTGGCTCCCCTGGGTGATGGGCGAACAGACATACCGCAGGGTCCGGTTCGTGCTAGAATCGTGCCAGGGATATCGAAAACAGGCGGGTCTGCCCCGCCAATACGAAAATCCGAGGAGACCAACCGATGCACACCCCCGACCCACCCGCCTCCGACGCGCCCCCGACCCTCCAGCCCGGCGCACGGCTGCCCCTGTTCAGCTTGCCGTCTAGCCGGGGGGTGGCGCTGGGGCCGAAACCCTACCGCCAGCGCAAGCACCTGGTGGTGCTATGCCTCGACCCGGAGACCCCCGACGGGCGCGCCTACTTCGCGGCACTGGCCGACCTATACCCCGAATTTCTGGAGGTGAGCGCCGAGGTGCTGGCCCTGGTGCCCACCGCCCCCGACGGGCTGGCCGCGCTGGCCACGAGCCTGGGTCTGCCCTTCCCCCTGCTGGCCGACGACGGCAGCGCCCGCGCCCGGCTCCTGCCCGCCGATGCCCCCGCCGCCACTGTGGCCGCCTTTGTGGCCGACCGCTACGGGGTGCTGGTCCACATCACTCAGGCCCCCACTGCCGCCGCGCTGGAGCCGCCCGCCGAAATACTGACCTGGGCGCGCTACATCGGGATGCAATGCTCGATCTGAAACGCTAAAACAGGGGGCAACAAGAAGGCACCGCCGCGCCT
>JBBSEL010000681.1:0-3503 GCA_038239755.1 Chloroflexia bacterium
AAAAACCACCAATTTTTAACCTTATCCGTTTCATCACTCACTGGCACATCTCCCATACAATCTAGATCCCCAGGCCCAATTGCGCGGCCTGCGTGCCCAGCTTGGCGGCTTCCTGCTGGATGGCGGGCCAGGAGGCGACCAGGTTGTTGTAGCCCAGGGCGTCGGCGGTCCAGCCGTGCGCGCCAGCGATGTCGTAGAGGCGGTAGGCCAGGGCGCGGGCATCGGCGGCGTAGCCCCCCAACCCGAGCACCAGCGCCGCCGCCGCCGCGTCGCCCCCGGCGGTGTGCGCCGCCACCAGGCGGTGGACGGCTGCCCAGAGGCTGAAGTTGTGCGCCGTGCGCGGGTCCCAATGTCCGGCGTAGGCCGCGTCGCCCGCCCCGTAGAGTTGCACCTTGCCGGCAGCGGCGCGCAGCAGCCCGTCACGGGCCAGGCCGTCCACGCTCACGTTCTTGGCCCGGCTGAGGGTATCGGCGTCGCCGTATTTGCCGGAGGCGAGGCCGAATTGCTTGTACCATTCCAGGCAGAACTGGGTGTCCGCGTCCAGGTCGCTTTCCAGGGCGGCGAAGTAGGTCTGGATGACCTCGTTGATGGCCTGGAGGGCGGCACGCACGGTCAGGCGGGTGCCGTCGGGGCGCAGCACACGGGCGTAGCGCGAGTAGACGGCCATACCGGGACCGATGGCCGCCTGGGCCAGGTCCACCGGGGCCACCCGCCCACCGGTCAGTACATCAAGTGCTGGAGGTAGTTCGTTCTTGAGGGCGCGCAGGAACTCGCGTTGGGTGGCGAGTGGTGCATCCGTTGGGCGGGAGCGGCAGACTAGCACAATCGAAGATGCAAGGGCATTGGTGCCACTAGCTACAGGACGATTACTCAATTCGGTTCGCATAGGCCAGGTGCCTGTGATGGCAAAACCGGCAAGGATCAATCCTTCAAGCATCGTCTCCCAGCCGGTGGATGTTGCTACGGTGCCACTTCCCATGCCCTCATCATCCTCAGTCACTTCGGACTGTTTGAATGCATAATAGACCGTGAGCGGATAAGCAGGATCCTGCGCTGTGTGCATCTGCTGAAATGCTTTGCCCAGTCCCTGCTCGAAAAATTCACGGGCTTTCTGCGAGTCGCCACCGAACCGATAGGGCGTGGCAATTAGTTCCTGGGCCTTGGGCACCAGCAGCGTGCTGAAAAGGTCAGGGTATACCTTGTTGAGCGAGCGGCGCAGCCAAACATAGAAGAAGTCGGAGAGGTCAGCATAGCCAACATTGTCATAGTAGGGAGGGTCTGTTGAGATAACGGGCTGATTCATATCTCTGATTACAGCAGTTGCGTCACGCTGCTGGACAATGCCCTGTCCACGCGCAGGTGTGGCTTCCAAGGCTTTGATTAGGTTCGCAAGACTTACGCCAAAATCACCAGCCGCGTCCGCAAAAACGTTCGGTTCAGCAAAATCCCAAAGCATCCCAATAGCTTGGCGGGAAAAAAGATTCCGGACTTGCGTTTTGGTGTTCTCCCATCGGCAAAAAGCATTACAAATATCACTCATCCGACTGACACCCATCCCCAAATACGTTGCCACGGCGTCCGCATACGCCGCCGCGCCCATACCGCCCTCGTGTAGAGGCACGCCGGTGTCGGGCAGGCCAGCAGTTAGGGCATCGTGCTGTGCCCGCTCCCGCGCCGCGCCCACCAAATCGCTAAACGTGGTCAGGGCCACTAATTGGCGTGGGGTAAACAGATCACGGTACGTCGTAAGTCCATAACCGGGTGGCGAGAACCAGCGAGGATTGGTGGGTAAGAGCTGCTCGAGCCATGCGGTTTCCGGGGCAGTTACTGTATTAGCAATCTCTTGTTCCGGGGGGCTTATATAAATACGTCCTCCCTTGCTCTCGGCAACGATCGCCATTAATTGGCTACCAATGCCGTACTTTGTTCCCTGCGCCCGCAGTAGGGCATCAGTGATGTTGTTTGTACCACAGAATATACACCGGGTGCTGCTGCGTTGTTTGGTTCCCTCTGGCGGCGTGCCTGTGCCGGTTTTTACCTCAAAGCGGACCTGCTTGTTGCTACGATCTACAATTGGTTCTACCCAGGTTTTTTGGCCTGTTTTAGTCGAGAGGACGAACGAATGCACCACTGGCATAGCCCCTCCACAGGCCGGATTGGGGCAGGGCACAGTGCGTGCCCAGAGCCAGGCGATCACTGTAGCCTGGCTGGGACCTGCGCTGGTTGGTACAGTCACCGTCGGGTAGAGGTGGCCGATGCGTCGCTGGGCCTCGTCGCGCATCCACTGGCCGTAATAGTGCACGTCGTCAGCCAGCCCGCGCACCCCTTTCCAATCGCCTGTCTCGCGCATCGCGCCGGGATGGACGGGCGGTTGGTCCTTGAAGCGGGGTGGTATCTCGATCAGCGCCTTGGTGATCAGCACGGCCACCGGGTTCAGGTCGCTACCGTGGGCTTCCAGCCCCAGGCGCTGAGCTTCCAGCGGGATCGATCCGCCGCCGCAGAAGGGGTCGAGCACGGGCGGGGCATAGCGGCGCAGGGCGTCGGCCACCGTGGCGGTGTCCGCGTCGTGAGCCAGGGTGATGCCGTGGGCACGGGCGGCACTCCGGGCGATCTCGCGCTGAGCAGCCTCCAACACCGCTGCGTCGTTGCTGTTTTCCCACGGCACCATCTGTTCAATGATGGTCCAGAGCCGTTGGCGCTCGCCCTGCTGCAATTCGGCGGTGGGGAACTCGGCAGGCAGATCGCCGGGGTCGTCTACCAGTTGGGCGAAGAGGACCGCTCGGCAGGCCGCCAGGGGCCGCCGCGCCCACCAGAGGTGCAGGGTCGAGGGGTGGCCGTGGCGGATAGATTTCTCCTTCGCCGCCGCCACGTTGATGGCTTCGAGGGGCAGAGCGACTTCGATCAGCTTGCGGGTCATGCGAGGCTCTCCGCGCCGGGCTGCGCCAGGAGCCGGGCGATATCCACGTCCACCGAGATGAGGCCCCAGGTGGGGTCGGCGGTGAGGGTGCGGGCGAAGGGGTTGGGAATGTAGTGCAAGGCCACCACGGCATCGTCACGGACCTGGGCCACGGCCAGGATGTAGTCGCTGGCGGCGTTGAGGCCGGTGTAGCATTCGTTGCGGCTGACGGTCACGGAATCGGCCTCGGCGCTGCGGCCCTTGACCTCGATGAAGCGCAGCCGCCCGCTGTCCGGGTCGCGGGCCTCGATGTCGTAGCCCACGTTCTGGGCCGACACATCGCGCGGGGCGGTCCGGCGGCGCTGTTCCTCGGCCATCACCGCCGCCATCGCCAGTTGCTCGACCCGCCGCCGGGCGGCCACGTCTACCGGCGCTGGCACCCGCAACTCCGGGGCGTGGGGTTCAGATGGTGGGCGGCTCACCGGCAGCAGGGCGGCGGGGACGATCAGCGCCCCGGCGACGAGTACGGGCGTGCGCGGGGCCAGCAACTGCTCCTGGTCCAGCTCGACCAGGCGGCGCGCCCGGCGGCCCAGCAGATCGTCGCGGC
>JBBSEL010000682.1:0-3498 GCA_038239755.1 Chloroflexia bacterium
CCACACCGGTGTGGCCGCCGCCCTTTTGCGCGAAGATCCAGGATACCAGCCCCTCCAGGGCTGGACGATGGATTGGACAATGGTAAATTATCGCCCCACCCAGGCGAGAACCCTGCGCCCCACATCCCCTCGGTTGGGCAGGTTGCAGAAGCACCGGGTACAGTGGTAAGATAGCAGACGAAACGCTTATGTAGGGACAGGAGAAAACGTGATGACTGCAATCGAGCCAATCGCCGCGCCCCGCGCCGCGACCGAGGCCGTGTTGGCCCAGGTCATGCTACCGGAAGATGCCAATCCCGACGGCTTCGTGCATGGGGGCGCGATCATGAAGCTGGCCGACACGGCAAGTGGGGTCTGCGCGGCACGCTATGCGCGCTGCCGGGTCGCCACCGTCGCCGTCCACAACATGACCTTTATCAGCCCGGCAGAGATCGGGGACGTGATCACCGTCCACGCCCGGCTGGTAGCGGTGGGTCGCACCTCGATGACGATCGAGATCGAGGTTTTGGCCGAAGGGCGCATGAGCGAAAACCCGCGCCAGACCTCCACCGGGCGCTTTATCTTTGTCGCCCTCGACCGCGAGGGTCGCCCGACTCCGCTCCCGCCGCTGCTCCCACCGGAGGGAGCCGGGGCCGGATAGCCTGCCCCGGTCAGGGGGGTAAGCCGCCTCACAGACAGGCCGTTCCGGCGGTAGTACAATCGAGTACAAGGCGGGCCGTGCCCGCAAAGGAGCAACAGAACAATGGCAGACAATACGCTAGCAGATAATACGTTGGATGTCGTGCGGCGGCAACTGGAAGCCCGGCGACGACAGAAAGATCAGTGGGCGACCGCCTCGCCCGACTCCCCGCTGGACGAACACCAGCGGGCGGCGATCTCCGGCCTCGATTATTATCCGGTGGACTTCGCCTACCGCGTGCAGGCGCGGATGGAACGGATGGACCACCCCCAGACGATCCAGATCCAGACCACCACCAGCGAATGGCGCGAGTACAAGAAGATCGGCGTGTTGCACTTCGACCTGGCCGACCAGCCGCTCTCGCTGAGCGTGTTCCAGCAGACGGGCGACAAGGCCCACACCGGGCGCAAGGCGCTGTTCGTGCCCTTCCGCGACCGCACGTCGGGCCGCGAAACCTACGGCGCGGGCCGCTACCTGGACATGGCCGAGAACCGGGACGGGAGCGAGACCTATACGGTGGACTTCAACGAAGCCTACAACCCGTATTGCGCCTACAGCCCCAACTGGAGTTGCACCATCCCGCCACGCGAAAACCAGCTCCCGGTGGAAATTCGCGCTGGGGAAAAGAACCTGCCCGGCCACGACGAAGAACACACCCACGCCGAAGAGAAGAGCCTGCCCGGCCACGACGAAGCCCACAGCCACTAACCCCACCACGCGGCGCCGGATACCCCCGGCGCCTCGTTGGTGTGTTCACCCACCCTTATGTCACCCCCAGGGAGCCTCCCGATGCCCAGCGACCCCGCACTAGCGCGTGTACAGGCGGATGACCTGTTCACGCTCCGCTTTTTGAGCGACCCCCGGATCAGCCCCGACGGGCAGCAAACCGCGTTCGTGCTGACCACCGCGCACAAAGACGACAACGAATACCGCGCCCATATCTGGCTCCATCGCCAGGGGCACGGGCCGCCGCGCCGCTTCACCAACGGGCCGAAGCGCGATAACGACCCGCACTGGTCACCCGATGGGCGGCTGCTGGCTTTCGTCTCCAACCGCACCGGCCATGCCGAAATCTGGGTGATCTCGCTCCAGGGGGGCGAGGCGGCCCGGCTGACCCACACCACCCACGGGGCCGGGGAGCCGCGCTGGAGTCCCGATGGTCGCCGCCTGGCCTTTGTCACGGCGGTGGACGAGGACGACCCGGCCCCCAGCAGCCACCCCCAGGAGAGCGACGCCGACCGCAAGGCCCGCCAGGAGAAGCGCGAGAAGGCCGAGAAAGAGCAACCCCGCCGCATCACCCATATGCACTACAAAGCAGACGGACAGGGCTTCCTGGTGGCTCGCAAGAGCCATCTGTGGGTGGTGGACCTGGAGGACGACGGCACGGCGGCGGGCGAACCGCGCCAGGTGACCGACGGCGACTGGGACGACAGCCAACCGGCCTGGAGTCCTGACGGGCGCTTCCTGGCCTTCAGCAGCAACCGCACGCCCGACCGCGACATCAACGGGGTCACCGATATCTGGGTAGTCCCGGCAGAGGGCGGCGAGGGCTGGGCGATCACCGCCAGCAAGGGCGACGGCTATGTCCCGGCCTGGAGTCCCGACGGCACCTGGCTGGCCTACCTCGGCCACGAGAACCGCCCGGAAGGCGGCCTCGCCACCAACCACCGGCTCTATGCGATGCCGATGGGCGCAGAAGGCCACCCCAGCGGGGAACGGATCGACTGTACGGGCCAGCTTGACCGCACGGTCGGCAGCCATGTGCTGAGCGACATGCGGGGCGGCCCGGCAGCCGATCCGCCGCAGTGGACCCCCGACAGCGCGGCGATCTATTATCAGGTGTCGGACAACGGGCGCTGCCATCTCTATCGCTTCGATCCGGCGGGCCACGCGGCTCCGCAGCGCGTCCTGGGCGGCGACCGGGTCATCCTCAACGCCCGGCTGAGCGCCGACGGCAGCCGCCTGTCCTACGACGTGACCGATGTGACCAACCCCGGCGACCTCTATACCTGCGCTGTCTTGTCCGACGGGCGCACCGGCGAGGAAGAGCGCGTGACCCACGTCAACAAGCGCTATTTCGAGACGCACACCATCGGGGCGGTGGAAGAACTGCGCTTCGCCGCCGAGGATGGCACCGACCTCCAGGGTTGGGTGATGCGCCCGCCCGGCTACGAGGCCGGGACGCGCTACCCCGGCGTGGTCGAGATCCACGGCGGGCCACACCTGCTCTATGGCTTCACCTTCTTCCACGAGTTCCAGGTGCTGGCGGCGCAGGGTTACGTGGTCTTCTTTATGAACCCACGCGGCAGCCAGGGCTACGGCGAGGATTTTTCGACATCGATCCGCCACCACTGGGACGACCCGGCCTATGGCGACATCATGGCGGGCACCGACGCGCTCATCGCCACCGGGCTGGTCGATCCCGACAACTTGGGGGTGACGGGCGGCAGCTACGGCGGCTATATGACCTGCTGGATCGTGGGCCACACCACCCGCTACAAGGCCGCCGTGGCGCAACGGAGCCTGACCAACATGATCAGCTTCTACGGCAGCAGCGACGTTGGCCCCGGCCTGGACGACTGGGAGTTCGGCGGCCTGTTTGACAGCCCCGACCAGTACCAGCACTACTGGCAGGTGTCGCCGCTGGCCTACGCCTCCAACGTCGAGACCCCGCTGCTGCTGGTCCACCCCGAAAACGACCTGCGCTGCCCGGTCTCCGAGTCGGAGCAGTTCTTCGTGGCGCTCAAGCGGCTGGGCAAAGTGACCGAACTGGTGCGCTTCCCCGGCGGTAGCCACGGGTTGGGCCGCAACGGCCCCCC
>JBBSEL010000683.1:0-3495 GCA_038239755.1 Chloroflexia bacterium
AAATGCGGGCGGGTGCAGACCTGGAATGGGGGCGGATGGGATGTGCGGGAGGATTGGTCGGAGGCGGGGGTGTTGGCGATGATCGAGGGGAGTTTGCGCCGCCTGGGGACCGATTACCTGGATCTGGTGCAATTGCATAGCCCGCCGATGTGGGCGCTGAATGATGGGGCGGCGTTACGAGGGGTGCAACGGGCACAGGCGGCGGGGAAGGTGCGGCATATCGGGGTGAGCGCCGACGGGGCCGAGGCGTGGCGCGCGCTGGGGCTGGGGGTGTTCGCCACGTTGCAGGTGAGCTATAGCATTTTGCAGCAGGAGCCGGGGGACGACCTGTTGCCAGCAGCGGCGCGGGCGGGGCTGGGGCTGATCATCAAGCAGCCGGTGGCGAACGGGATCACCAACCTGACCGAGCGCCCTACGCATCCCGATTGGAACTGGAAGTGGGACACGGCGCAGCGGATGGATTGGGCCGCGCTGGGTGCGGGGGCGGACCGGATGGCGTTGGCGCTGCGCTGGGTGCTGGCGAATCCGTTGGTAAGCACGGCGATTGTGGGGACGACGCAGGCGGCGAACCTGGTGGCGAATGCGGCCACGGCAGCGGGAGCACCGTTGGACCCGGCGATGTTTGAGCAGATTCGGGCGGCCTATCGGGCGGCCCGGCAAGCAGGGGCGGAGGAGCTATACCGTTGATCACGATCGGGTTTATTGGCTGTGGCGGGATCGCGCGGGAGTATTTGCAGCGATTGGACACGATGCCGGACCAGGCGCAGGTGACGGCGTTCTGCGATTTGGACCGGGGGCGGGCGGCACAACTGGCGGCGGGGCGGGGGGCGCAGGTGTATACGGACTACCGGGTGATGCTGGAGCAGGAACCGTTGGACGCGGTGTTCGATAACCTGCCGCCGTTCGCGCGAGCGGACGAACTGGTGCTGGCGGCGGAGCGCGGGTGCGCGATCTTCACGACCAAGCCGCTGGGGCTGACGCTCGATGTGGGACAGCGGAGCCTGGCGGCGATTGAGGCGGCGGGGGTGATCAACAGCGTGGGCTATATGTTCCGCTACAGCGGGATCACCGATTATGCCCGGCGGCTGCTGGGCGACCGACCGGTGGCGATGGTGATCGGGCAGGTGTTGGGGGCGATGCCGGGGGGGTGGAACAACCAGAGGGCGCTGTCGGGCGGGCAGATCGTGGAGCAAAGCACGCATCTGGTGGACCTGGCGCGGTATTTCGCGGGCGAGGTGCGGACGGTGTATGCGCTGGGGCGGTCGGGGCATGTGCCCGACCGGGTGGATTATGAGGACGTGAGCACGGTCAGCCTGGATTTCCGCGACGGCGCGGTGGGGTCGATCCTTTCGACATGCGCGGTGTGGCAGTTTTTCTGGGGCTGCACGCTGATTGCCCGCGATGTGCATCTGGATCTGGTGTTTGATGAGTGGACGGTGCGCGGGCAGGTGGATGGGCAGCGGATCGATTACCACGATACGGTCAGCGGCTACCCGGAGCAGGTGGCGACGTTCTTGCAGGCGGTGGCGACGGGGGATCAGTCGTTGATCCGGTGTTCGTATCGGGATGGGTTGGGGACGCTGGCGGCGACGTTGGCGGCGACTCGGTCGCTGGCGAGTGGGGTGCCGGAGGAGGTACGAGGGCTGAGGACTGAGGACTGAGGACTGAGGACTGAGTGCTGAGAGACGATGGGTGAGGAGGCAGGGGGCAGGGGGCAGTATTCTTTCGCAAGTGATTCGAGATCGCCGGTCTAGCGGGGTGAGGGTGGGGGAGATCCACCCTCACCCCGCCTTCGTGGGCGGGCGAGGGAGCCAGATCGGCTCGCGTTTGGGAGACTGCATCAGCCCTGCCCCCCTTCTTCCTGTGGGCAAGGGAGTCAGACTGCGATCTGGTCGTAACTGTCGCTGCTTTTTGTAGGATATGGCTCTGCCCATTGATGATCGGGTATCCCCAACACCTGGGGCACCCGATCATCAATGGGCAGAGCCATATCCTACAGACGTAAGCCGCATTTATGATCTGATTTCAGCGCCAGATGCTTCAGCGGTTGGAATTATGGGGAAGCCTTAATTGGGGCTTCGTTTTTGTGGAATGCTTCCGCTTTTTGGGGGCGGTGTGGATAGGGGGTTGTAGACGCTCATGTGGACGGGGGCGGCCTTACTTGCCGATAAATTGCCCGCTCTGAATACTAGAACAAATGTACGGAATGTGGTATAATGGCCGGGTAGACGGAGATTTGCCGATCTCCTGCCGCCCGGCGGCACCATGTGAGCAGGTAATGATGACACGGTATTAGCTGATAGACACAATGAGAAGGTGAGAGATATGACAGGTAAGCGAATCAATCCTTTGAGCCGGCGACCCCGGCGGCAACGGCTGGTGGTGGCGGTGCGTGGGGCGGCGGGTAGCGGCAAGAGCGTGTTCGCGGCAAGCCTGGCGGATGCCGGGCTGGGGCGGCTGTGCTACTTTGACGTGGAGCGCAAGGGGCGGTTGCTGCCCGGCAGCGACGGCACCAAGTTTGACGCTATCGAGATCGAGCATCCCGACGAGTTGCCGGAGTTCATCGAATGGGCGCTGGCGGGCGAAGGGCGGGAGCAGAATTATGGCTGCTACGTGCTCGACTCGTGGGCGATGTACTTTGGCCGCAAGCACGCGGAGACGCTGGCGGCGGTGCGCGAGCGGACGGGCGACCCGACGGTGCAGCCCACCGCCGATGAACTGTCGTCGGACCAGATGATCTTCCAGGAAGTGCTGCGCCGCTTGTGCATTGATAGCGGCGCGTGCGTGGTGGTGACCGACCAGATCGGGGCCAAGGGGCTGGAAGAGCGCGAAGAGAACGAGATGGGCCGGGTGCTGCCGATGACCAGCGGTGGCCTGGAGTATTTCGTAGACGTGATGGTGGAAGTCAGCGTGCGCGTGGTGGACTTCAAGACGCAGCGGGTGTTTCGGGTGATCAAGTCGAACAGCGCGGCCTTCCCGATCGGGTTCGAGTTGCTCAACCCGACGTTCGCGGACTTCCTGGCCCGGCTGAACGCGGGCAGCCCGCCGACCCTGGAAGTGGATGCCATTGCCGAAGTGCCGGAACTGCTGGAAGACCCGGCGTTGCTTGCGCCGCCACCCCCGGTGGGGCCGACGTTGGACGATCTGCGGGCGCTGGCCTATGAGCATGGGCTGAGCGATGCCGAACTGATCGTGGCGGCGCGGCACTATTGCCACGGGAAGTCGGACCTGGAACGGCTGACCCCCGACGAGATCGTGGACCTGCACGAGCGGCTGATGACCCGCGTGGCGCGGCAGGCTCCGGTGCAGGAGGCCGAGGCGGACACGGTGGAAGTCGGTGCTGTCGTGGCAGAGGGGCGGGCCAACGGGCGGCGACGGGGCTAATCCCTGGCGGACGCAGGGCAAAATAGCGGGACCCCGCAGGGGGCCCGTTGTTTCTACGCCCGCGGGCACCCCCCCACCCAAACCGGGGGGGGCCCGGGGTAGACCCCCCCC
>JBBSEL010000684.1:0-3495 GCA_038239755.1 Chloroflexia bacterium
CCACAACCCACGTCCCGGAGACTGGCATGGCATTACGCACCGGCTTTGCCGGGGTGGGGCACCTGGGGCTAGCACTGCTGGAAGCGGCGGCGGGGGTGGACGCACTCAAAATTTCTGCAAGTAATAGTGAGGAACCCTGCGATTGGATCTACACGACCCGTTTAGCCTACAGAGACTTAACCTACTAAGCCTTTGGCTGAACCTGCCCAGCCGTCAAACATAATGCACAGAGCATGTAACGCAGGTAAGAGTTGGAACGTATGTATAGTATGACTAACTAATGTACGCCAGTCTTGAAGAGGTTCGAGAGCTTGCTTCGCACAGAGGACAACGCAAATGCTCACAGAGAGGTGAAAGCCCCGAGGCTGAACTCATAACCAGCACATCCGATTTAATCCGCCAGCACAATCTGTGGTTTAAATCGAAGTAGGGAGTAAATCAATGGTCGATCAGAATACATCGAAATTTACCCCGAAAGAGTCCTACGAACTCTTCAGGGAGCAGATCCAGCATGAGGATTCGCTTGTCAATCAGCGGTTAAGCTGGTTCCTAAATGCTCAAGGGTTCCTGGCTGTGGGCTTCGCAGCGGTAGGGTCTCTTCATCCACAAAGCGGGCAGCAACCTAACACCCCAGACCTACAGCAAATCTTGACCCTCAGCACTCTAGCAGCCTTGGGCTTTGCTTTATCTGTACTCACATGCTCCAGTGTGGCCGCCGCTCACAGGTCACTCAGGCGCTTACAATGAATGTGGTGTAACTTTAGTCTAATAGATAAGCAGAACGACATTACTCTTGAATGGGACTCTAAAACTATCAATGCTCGAATGAAAGAGATTGCTAAAGGAGACAACTATCCTCCGCTCACCTATGTCGGTAGAGCCTTACCGGCAGCCTGGGGCATACCAATAGCTGTTATGATAGCTTGGGGATTTCTGGCTGCTATAGAAATAGCAGCTTGGTACATCGTAATATCAGGGATTGTGATCACCTTCGTCATTATAATGGCGTTGGCGCTTTGGTGGAGAATCAACCGCAAGGAGAGTGAGGAGTAGGACTTGTAGTGAACCCCTACCACTGGAGGGACAGATGGCATTACGCACCGGCTTTGCCGGGGTGGGGCACCTGGGGCGGGCGCTGCTGGAAGCGGCGGCGCGGGTGACCGAGATCGCCCCGGTGGCGATCCAGGACCCCGACGCGGCGCGACTGCAAGAGATCGCCGCGCAGTATCCCGATCTGGCGACCTTCACCGACTATGAGGCGATGATCGAAACGGCGCGACTGGAAGCCGTGGTGATCAGCACGCCGACCTATCTCCACGCCACGCAAGGGCGGTTGGGGTTGGGACGGCGTATCCTTGCGCTGGTGCAAAAGCCCATCGCCCGCAACGGGGCCGAGGCCGATGCCCTGTTGGACACCGCCGCCGAGAGCAGCGCCCGCCTCTTCGTGGACTACAGCTACCGCTACACCCCCGCCGCGCAGGCGGCCCGCGCCGTGATCGAGGCCGGGCGGCTGGGCACGCTGCGCTCGGTCCACGCCCGCTTCCACAACATCTGGGGGCCACCGAGCGGCTGGTTCTTCGACCGCGACCGGGCGGGCGGCGGCGCGCTGATGGACCTCGGCGTCCACATGATCGATCTGCCGCTCTACCTGCTCGGCGTTCCCGCCGCCGGGATCACGGCGGCGCACCTCTGGCGCGGCGGCGGCCCACCGGGCACAGAAGTGGAGGACTTCGCCACCCTCACCGGCACCATCGCGGGCGCACCCTTCCACTGCGAGGTGAGCTGGCAGGTGCCCCTGCCGCAAGCCGAGATCAGCCTGACCCTCTACGGCACCGAAGGCACGCTGGCCTGGCACAATACCGACGGCAGCTTCTTCGACTTCGCCGCTCACCTGGGCCACCACCAGGGGGACGAGCCGCTGGCGAGCGGCACGACGGACCTGCGCGGCGATACCTTACGGGCCTTTGTCGCCGCCTGCGAGGCCCCCGACGCTCCCGATCTCGCGCCCTATCGCCTGGTCCCCGCGCTGATCGATGCGGCCTACACGCTGGGACAATAAATCTCTTGCTATTTTCATACTATGGGTGTATAATAATTTGGGGGTCTGGCGCACTATTTATAGTATGACGGGTATTATCGTGGCACAGCGGAGGAGCTTTCATGGCACTTGTTCATCAACTATTCACCCCGGCAACCGTATGGCCGCCCCTCGAATCGGTGAACTGGGCGATCAATTCGCAGGCGGGAATCCAGGCACAGGCCGAAATCCAACAAGATCAACTGGTGATCACCCATCCCGCCGGGCGCAACCGTACCGTCGCCACGATGAGGCCGTTCGATCCGGGCAGCTATGAATTGGTCAAGCGGTCGTATCAGGAGCGGATGACCGCGCGCGACCGCAGCACCGCCCTGCCCTTCGAGCGCACCGTGGTGGTGACCACGATCAGCCCGGAAACCTCGGAAATGGCCCTATGCCAGGTCGCCGTGGCCGATGGGCTGTGGTGGTTGCTGGGGGGCTTCCTGGCCGACGCGAAAATCTCCACCCTGTGGGGCTGGCGGTCGTGGCGGGGCGAGAGCAACCTGGCCCAGCACGCTGCCGATCTGCTGGGGCGGAGCGAACTGCCCCCGCTGCCCCAACCGGCCATGCCGAGCCAGAGTACCCCCCGTCCCACCGCCGCCCAGTCGAGCACCCACGAAGCAGTGATCGTCTATACCCTGCCCTACTGCCCCGATTGCCGAGCGATCAAGCAACTCCTCGACTCGCGGGGCGTGCGCTACCAGGAAATCAACCTGGCGGCCAGCCCTGGGGCAGTGGACCGGATGTTGCGGCTGAGCGACGGGAAACGGTCGGCCCCCACCGTGCAGATCGGCAAGCAAGTGCTGGTCGATCCCGTGCCGGACGATCTGGTCGCCCTCCTGCACAAGTCGGGGCTGCTCTAGGTCGGGGCGGAGGATGGAGCTTTCGGCCATCGCCCTGCTAGCCGTGGCCGCCGTGCTCCACAGCGGCTGGAACCTGCTTGCCAAGCGCGGCCTGGAACCGCAGGTGTTCTTGTGGCTGGCGCTGTGGGCCGGGGTGGTCGTGTTCGCCCTACCCTTCGTCCTGCTCTACCAGCCGCTCACCCCGGCGGGCTGGGGCTATGTGCTCCTGTCGGGCCTGCTCGAAGGGGCCTATTTTCTGGTGCTGGGCCGCGCCTACCAGGGGGGCGATCTCTCGCTGGTCTACCCCTTGGCGCGGGGCACCGGCATCCTCGGCGTGACCCTCTTCGCCGCCGCGTTTTTGGGCGAAGCGCCCTCCCTCCTCGGCATAGCCGGGATCGCCCTCATCCTGCTCGGCATCTACACCCTCCACCTGCGGACCCTGGATCGCCAGGGCTGGATCGCGCCGCTCCGCTCCCTGCGCGACCCGTCGTCGCGGTTGGCCTTGCTCACCGGCCTGACCATCGCCGCCTACTCGGTGGTGGACCGGGCCGGGGTGCGCGCGGTGGACCCGGCCCG
>JBBSEL010000685.1:0-3495 GCA_038239755.1 Chloroflexia bacterium
ACCCATCACCCATCACGAGCCACCAACCACCAACCACCAACCACCAACCACCAACCACCAACCACCAACCACCAACCACCAACCACCAACCACCAACCACCAACCACCAACCACCAACCACTCGTCCCCCTATTGCCTCCCGCCCGCGTATGGGGTATACTAGCGGCGAACCGTGGACCGACAATGACGCCGGCCTGCGGCTCACTACACCGCTGTCCTATCCCCACCCTGCCGAGGAGAGTCCATGAAAGCCAGTGAACTAAAAGGCCGCGCCGTGATCAGCCTGGCCGACGCCCAGAAGGTGGGCGAAATTGATAACATCCTGGTCGATTGCAGCCAGAACCAGGTGGTCGGCTTCCGGGTCAAGCATGGGGGGCTGTTCAGCAGCGCCCAGGTGCTCCGCGCCCACGATGTCCGCAGCGTCGGCCCCGACGCGATTACCATCCCCAACCGCGAACTGCTGGTAGACCGCGAAACGGCCAGCGACCTCCAGGGGATACCCGATCTGAACGCGCTGAGCGGGATCAACGTGGTCTCCGAAAGCGGCACGCTGGTCGGGTCGCTCGATGATGTGGACATGGACGGGCAGAACATGGCCGTGACCGGGTATTATCTGGGCGGGTCGCTGTGGGAGCACCTCACCGGGGGCACCAAGCGGTTCGCCGCCAGCCCCGGCCTGCGCTTTGGCGGCAAGCTGCTGGTCATCCCCGACAGCCTGGCGGCCACGCTGAACGCCGAAGCCAAGGGCAGCGCCCCCGCCGACACTGCCGCCCCGGCCCTGCCCCCGCTGCCTCCCGCCGACCCGGTCATCCTCAGCCCGGCCCCCCCGGCAGTGGCCGACGCCGCGCCCACGCCCTACCCCGCCCCCGCCAACGACGCGGGCAGCGAATCCACCAACAAGGCGCGCAGCAGCGGCATGGGTTGAGCCGTCCCCGGCACCGGGGTTCCCAACGCAGCACGATCAAGGGCTTGCTCCCACCAGGGGGGCAGGCCCTTCGTCTTGCTCCCTGGCAGCGATGCGGGCCAGGAAGAGCCGGTCTGGCACAACCCTTGCTTTAAGGGCGGGGGGCCAGTTGCCCCGTTCTTGCAAAGCGAAGGGCGTACTTTGTAAGTCGTCATCTCATCCCATCAGGACCTATTACAAAGGAGTTTTAACCCATGCAATCAATCTATCGCCGCGCCGGGTGGAGCCTCGTGATGCTCGCTGCCCTGCTGATCAGCCTCGGGTTCGGGGCCGCAAGCGTGGGGGCACAAACCGGCCCCTCGACGAGCGACACCACCCTCATGACCATCCCCGCCGGGCAAACCGCCACGTTGCAAGTCCGCGCCTTCTGCCTGGACTACGGCAAGACCTTCCCCAGCGGCGCGATCTCGCCCAAGGAACTCGCCAAGCCCGAACTGCGCGCCGCGCTGAACTACGCCATCCAGAAGGGCTATGTTGACAGCAACCCGCGCCAGGTCGAACAGGCCGTCTGGTACCTCAGCGACGGCACCTGGCACACCACCGGCGACCGCACCGTGGCCCAGGAAATCGTAGACAAGAGCAAGAGCGGCATGGCTCCGACCGACCCGTCGGGCGGTATGACCCTGTTTGATGCCGTGGCCGCCGGGAAGCTGACCGCCACCGTCTCCTACACCGCGCTGACCACCGATGCGTTCTACGGCGAAGGCACCCTGACCGTGAAGAACACCGGCACCACCGACGTGCAGGTCTACCTGCCGCTGGGCACCGTGTTCCCCCCGGCCACCACTGACCAGCAGCGGCTGCTGGGCTACGCGATCCGCGTGGCACAGGCCGCCCCGACCGCGACCGTCGCCGCCACCGCGACGGCTGCCGCCACCGCGACCGCCGCCCCGACCGCAACGGCTGCCGCCACCCCGATGGTGATGGCGACCGCGACGGCTACCCTGCCCCAGGTGCCGACCACCGGCGTCCAGCAACTGCCCACCACGGGCACCCCGGCAGATAGCGGCCTCTGGTGGCTGCTGATCGCTGCCGGGCTGGCGAGCCTGGCCGGGGGCGTCACGCTCCTGCGCCGCACCGGGAGCCGCGCCTAGTCCGCACCCACGCACCGTTCTAACCTAGACGATGCCGCAGAGGCGCTCCCCTAACCGGGAGCGCCTCTCTTGTTACCCCCGGCCCGTCGCCGCCAACAGCAAAGCTTCAACGGCAAACCTTCAACAGCAAAGCTTCATTTTTAGCAATTTCTAATAAATCTGTTACCCCCTTTTAATCTTCAACCGCTATCATAAAAAGGTAGAGAACAACACCGCCGCCCCGCCCAAATGGATCGACCGGGTAAGCGTTCGTGGGAGCGGTGCCCAGGTAATACAAGAGAGGAAGTCAACCTATGCGTTATCTATCACGCCTTTTTCGCGGGCGGTTCCGCAGCGCCGCCTTGCTGGGTGCGCTCCTGGTCAGCCTGCTCGCGCCCTTTTCGGCCCAGGCGGCTACCACCGCCCCCACCGCCGTCCGCATCTCCGGCTTTCCCACCGTCCACCAGTTCTACAGCCTGAGTTGCGAGTATGCCGCCGCCGCCGCCGTGACGCTTTATTGGGGCAATCTGGTCTCGCAAAACGTGTTCCTGAGCGAAATCCCGACCAATGCCAACCCGCACCTCGGCTTCCGGGGCGACATTTACGGGGCGTTCGGCGGGATCAACGACTATGGCATCTATGCCGAACCGCTGGTGCCGGTGCTGGAAAGCCACGGCTACCAGGCATCGGTCTACTACAACGACCAGGCGCGGCTCCTCGCCACCCTGCGCAGCGGCAACCCGGTCGTCGTCTGGCTCACGTCCGGCCAGGCCCTCCGCACCCCGGTCACCCGCACCGTCGCCGGGCAAACGTTCAAGCTGGTCGCCGGGGAACACGCCGTCGTCGTCTACGGCTACGACAGCACCGGGGTCAACGTCATGGATGTCGCCTCCGGCACCTACACCCAAATCGCCTGGGCCTCGTTCCTGCGCCGCTGGGGCTACTTCGATGAAATGATGCTCGTCATCACCCCCACCGCCAGCTAAGATCGCTGCCCAACCCTTTCCCTTCCCACAACAAAACGCCCCCGGTTACGACCGGGGGCGTTCCTATGTCTGGCTAGAGGATAGGTCAGGGGGGGGTCGTGTCGGCCTGGGTCTGGATGTACCACCCGGCCAGCGATTGGAAGCGGCTGCTGGGGTCGGCCAGGGCCAGGGGCAAACTCACCCCCTGCACGCGGCTGCTGACCACGTAATTATAGCGCGGGTAGTAGAGCAACAAGCTGGGCAACTCGTTGGCGAACACATCCTGAAAATCGTCGTAGGTGCGCACCCGCTCGGCCCGCTTGAGGGTCTGCCGGGCCTCCTCCAGCGCCAGGTCCGCCGCATCGTTGCGGAACCCGGCAAAGTTGAAGCCGGGGGCCGTCGCCTGGGTCGAATGCCAGAGTTGGTACACATCGGGGTCGTTCGCCACCCCGCGCCAACCGATCAGCACCGCCTCGAACGTGCGCGGCTGGAG
>JBBSEL010000686.1:0-3494 GCA_038239755.1 Chloroflexia bacterium
ACTCCTGCGGCGTGGCCGACCTGACCCATTATATCGGCATGAAGGGCCTGTAGATTGTAGATTGTAGATTGTAGATTGTAGATTGTAGATTTTGGATAATGCCGCTCAGGAGGCGACGCTGCCTGAGTATGGCCGCTGCACTCCAAAATCCACAATCTAAAATCTACAATCGGAGGGTGCTATGGCGAAGCGGACAGTAGATGACATTGACGTGGCCGGGAAGCGCGTGCTGGTGCGCGTGGACTTCAATGTGCCGCTAGACAAAAAGACGAACGCGATCACCGACGACACCCGGATGCGGGCCGCGCTGCCGACGATCCGGCTGCTGCTGGACCGGGGCGCGGCGGTGATCCTGATGTCGCACCTGGGGCGGCCCAAAGGGGTCACGCCCAACCTGACCCTCGCCCCCATCGCGGAACACCTGCAAACGCTGTTGCCCGGCGTGCCGGTGCAGTTCGTCGCTGCCAGCGTGGGGCCAGAGGCGCAGGGGGCGGCGGCGGCGCTGCAACCCGGTGAGGTGCTGCTGCTGGAGAACCTGCGCTTCCACCCCGAAGAAGAGGCCAACGACCCCACATTCGCCCGCCAACTGGCCGCGCTGGGCGACCTCTACGTCAACGACGCTTTCGGCACCGCGCACCGCGCCCACGCTTCGACCGAGGGCGTGGCCCACCTCCTGCCCGCCGCGATGGGCCTGCTGATGGGCCGCGAGGTGAACATCATGGGCCAGGCGTTGGAAAACCCGGCGCGGCCCTTCGTCGCCATCCTCGGCGGGGCGAAAATCTCCGACAAGATGGGCGTGGTCGAGAACCTGCTGGGCAAGGTGGACGCGCTCTTGATCGGCGGCGGCATGGCGAACACCTTTCTCCAGGCGCAGGGCTACGCGATCGGCGATTCGCTGGTGGAGGCCGACAAGGTAGACGAGGCCCGGCGCTTGCTGGAGGCGGCGCAAGCGCGCCACGTGCGCTTGCTCGTGCCCACCGACGTGGTCATCGCCGATGCCTTCTCGGCGGACGCAGCCCGGCAGACGGTCGCCGTGGGCGCGGTCCCGGCGGGCTGGCGTATCCTCGACATCGGCCCGGCCACCGTCGCCGCCTACGGCCAGGAGATCGCCGCCGCCCGCACGGTGGTCTGGAACGGGCCGATGGGCGTGTTCGAGTTCGCGCCGTTTGCCGCCGGCACCCGCGCCGTCGCCCGCGCTCTGGCCCAGGCCAGCGGCCACGGCGCGACGACGATCATCGGCGGCGGCGAGTCGGTCGCGGCAGTCGAACAGGCCGGGGTGGCCGACCAGATGACCCACATCTCCACCGGCGGGGGCGCGTCGCTGGAGTTTCTGGAGGGGCGCACGCTGCCCGGCGTGGCGGCCCTCCCGGACGCAACGCCATGAGCCGCATCCCGATCATCGCCGGTAACTGGAAAATGAACACCACCAGCGACGAGGCCGTAGCGCTGGTGGACGACATGCTGGACGACCTCACCGTGCTGGAAGGGGTCGAGGTCGTTCTCTGCCCGCCGTTTCTCAGCCTGGTTCCGGTCCATGAAATGCTGACCGACACCGCGATCCGGCTGGGCGCGCAGAACCTCTTCTGGGAGCCGAAAGGCGCGTTCACCGGCGAGATCTCGCCGACGATGCTGGAGCCGTTGTGCCAGTACGTGATCGTGGGGCACTCGGAACGCCGCCAGTACTTTGACGAAACCGATGATATCGTCGAGCGCAAAGCGCGGGCGGCGCTGGCCCACCATCTCCGCCCGATCATCTGTGTTGGCGAAACGCTGCAACAATACCAGGCAGGCCGCACCCGCGATGTGGTCAGCCAGCAGGTGCTGAACGCCTTTACCCGCTTCACCTCGGAACAAGCCCTCCAGTGCGTTGTCGCCTACGAGCCGATCTGGGCCATCGGCACCGGGTTGGCCGCCAACGGTGAGGAGGCGCAGGCGACCATCGCCGTGATCCGCACGCTGCTCACCGAGATCTTCGGCGGCGAGGTCGCCTACCAGATCCGGCTCCAGTACGGTGGCAGCGTCACCCCGGCCAACATCGCCGAGTTCATCGCCCAACCCGACATTGACGGCGCGCTGGTCGGCGGGGCCAGCCTCAAGCCCGCCGACTTCGTCCGCCTCTGCGCCATCGCCCAACAGATCAAGCGCCAGCGCTGATACCCCCGCCGGTTGTCTGGTCGAAAAGCGCCGTGCCTGCCGGGTACGGCCTTTTCGATCCCTGTTTGCTGGCACACCTTTTGCCGTGAGGTTCTGTGCTATAATTACTATGGATAGCTGTCATATAGACGGCTGTATATGGGCAAGGAGGTATGAAGATGGCAACAAATCCGGTGGTGGTCTATTCCACCGCAACCTGACCGTGGTGTGTGAAGGCGAAGGAGTTTCTTTCGCAGAAGGGCGTACCCTACGTCGAGAAGCGGGTGGATCAGGATCGAGCGGCGGCGGTGGAGATGGTCCGCCTGTCGGGGCAGCAGGGCGTGCCGGTGATCGCGGTGGACGGGCAGGTGGTGGTGGGCTTCAATAAGCCGCGCCTGGAGCAATTGCTGGCGACGCATGGGCAGCGGCCCGGCCTGGGCGCGCAGGTAGCGGATGCTGCCACGGTGGCGCTTCGCAACGGCACGGCGGCCCGGCCCGGCGCGTATGTCGGCGGGGTGCGTCCCGGTTCGCTGGCTTCCCAGGCGGGGCTGCGGGTGGGCGACATCATCACAGCGGTGGACAGCACGCAGGTGACCAACGCCGACGATCTGGCGCAGGCGCTCAAGGCGCTGGCCGCCGGGAGCCGCCCCACCTTGCGCTTCGTGCGCGGCGGCACCGAACAGCAGGTGCCGGTGCAGTTCTAACAAGGGTTCACCACAGAGCACACAGAAGGGGGCGAGCGCAGCTTAGGCTGTGCCCGCCCTCTTATGCTATACTATTGCTATGCAGCCAGCCGCCTCAGTCCATCCGCCGCGCTATCATGGCCTCCTTCGCTGGTTGGCCTGGGTTTTCATGACGGCGGTTACCGGCGCGGGAGGCTGGTTCCTCAGCGGTCTACTTGGCTATGGCACCCTCCTGATCGGCTTGATTTTCGCCGGAGGGATCGTCGGCGGCCTGATCGGCTTTGGGCAAGGCTGGCTTTTGCAGCGCTACGATCCCGGTGGGCCAGTGCCCGTCTGGACGGCGTGGCCCATCGTTACAGCGTTTGGCGGCGGGTTGGGTTTCATCGTCTTTGTTGTAGCCTTGCTGTTCCTCGGCTTTACTTCGCCCCCGCAATCGTCAACTCCTAGTTGGGTCCTCCTGCTCCTGACGGGAGTCAGCGTGGGCTTGCTGGCGATGATGCAATGGTTGATCTTGCGCCGACTGGTTGCTCGCGCCATCTGGTGGATACCGGCCAATTGGATCGGGTGGGGTGTGGGTATTTATGCTACTGCTGTGACAGTCTGGCCGCTTTATGATCAGGTATCTGCCGGGGATGAGGGGCCAGGACTGCCGCGTGGCTACTGGCTCATTTTCGTCGG
>JBBSEL010000687.1:0-3493 GCA_038239755.1 Chloroflexia bacterium
CGGCGCCCCGGGGGGGGGTGGGGGGGGGCGCAGCGGGTGGGGGGGGGGGGGGTGGGGGTGTCCTGGGCTATGCTGTAGAGGACGGTGGCGTCGGGGAGGGCGGGGATCGGCAGGGCGTGCCCGTTGGTGTGCCCGTTGGTGTGGCCGTTGCTATCCCCGTTGCCGTTGCTGAGTGGCTGTGCCCGCAGCCAGTCGATCACCGCTGCCTGCACCGACCCCAGGCGCGGGGGCGGGCTGCTCTCCGCCTCCTCACCATTCGTCCCAACCCCCAACCCCCAACCCTCAACCCCCGCGTGTAACTGCACGAACAGTTCGTGTCGGGGCTGGGCTTTGGGGCGCAGCAGGGCCGAGCGGCGGGTGAGCAGGCCGCGCGTCTCTAGCTGGCGCACCGTCTCGCCCAGGCGGGTGTCGCGGTAGCGGGAGCGCACCTGATCGTTGGTCAGCACGCCGCCCCCGGCGCGGAGGATGCCCAGCAAGTGCGCCTGCCGGGCGGTGAGCCGGGCCAGGTCGTCGCCCTTCAGCCGCCGCCCCGCGTCGGTCAGTTCGACAGTGACAACTTCGTGCTGCGAAAGGCCAGGGGGGAGCATGAGCGCCAGGGCATCATAGAGCGAGCAACGATAGTAGCTTGCCATCCAGCGGCCCAGCGCCAGTTGATCGGGGGTGAGCACGGCCACCGGGTCGGCCAGCCGCAACAGTTCGCGCACGTTCTCGACGGCGGTGCTGTCGGCCAGGGCGACGATGATGCCCTGCACGATGCCTTTGCTCAGCGGCACCAGCACGAGGTGACCGGGGCGCGCCTCGACCCCGGCAGGCACGGCATAGGTGAGGATCAGCCCCCCATCCTCGCCGCCTGCCCCCTGGGGCCGATCCACCGCTACATCCGCAAACCCACTCACCGCGCACCATCCTGTGTATAGCCCATTATCCTATCTCGATTATACATACAACGGATGTTCTACTGCAAGGCGGGGATCAGGGGTGGGGGTTGGATGTCGGGGGTTGGTAACAAAAGTGAGCAGATGCCTGGGCACCTGCTCACTCGGATCTCGGTTTCAGGGGCGGGGATTAGCTGGCGGCGCGCAAGTCGTCGGCGGGGCGCTTGCGGCGCGGGCGCGCTTCGGACACCGTGTCTCGGACGAGCGTATCGGTCAGGTCCATAAACGAGGTTTGCTCCAGGCCCGTCGTGGCGCTCTTGCGGCGGCCCGCTGGCGGGTTAGCCGCGACCGGGGCCGGGGCGGGCGCAAGGGCGGCAGCCGGGCGACCCGACCGGCGAACCGGGGTGGGCACTTCCTCGGCGGGCAGATCGCGCACCGGGGGCGGCGCATCCGCTGCTTGCCGAGTGGCTCGGCGGCGGGCCGGAGCGGGGGCGGCAGGTACAGCCTCTGCGACCACGGCTGGCACCTCGGCCAGGGGTGCGATCTCCGCGACCATAGCGGGGGTCTCAACCGGCTTGGCGGCCCGGCGGCGGCTCGGTACGGAGGCGGCTTCGGCGACAATAGCGGGCACTTCCACTTCGGCGGGTGGTGCGACTTCCGCAATCACAGCAGGTGCGGCTGTCGCCTTCGCGGTGCGGCGGCTCGGCTTGGGAGCGGCTTCGATGACAATAGCAGGCACTTCCACTTCGGCGGCTGGTGCGATCTCCGCGACAACAGCGGGGGTCTCAACCGGCTTGGCGGCACGGCGGCGGCTGGGCGTAGGGGCGGCGGCTTCCGCGACAATAGCGGGTACTTCCACTTCGACTGGGGGTGCGATCTCCGCAACCACGGCGTGAGGCTCAACCGGCTTGGCAGCACGGCGGCGGCTCGGCGGGGGAGCCGCTTCGGCGACCACAGCGGGCGCTTCGGGGGCCGGGGTCATCTCTTGGACCGCGACGGGCACATCGGCAACCGGGGCGGCGCGGCGGCGGATCGGCACCGGGGTGGTGGGGGCAGAGGCCGGGGGAGCCACTACGGGCGACGCAGCCGCCGGGGCCGCCCCACGACGGCGGGTGGTGGCGGGCGAGGCTGCCGGGGCGCGCCGAGGCTCGGTCAGCGCTTCCACGTTGGTCATGTCTTCGCGTCCCAGCCAGAAATAGTTCGGGCGAATGTGGCGCGTGGGGCGGATGCTGAGGCCGGGGATCTCGACCTCGTTGAGGGGGCTGACCAGGCACACATCGGGGGCATAGCCAAACTTATAGGTGAAGCGTTCGACCGCTTCTTCAATCTTGGTCTGGACGGGCTTCTTGCTTGCGTCATCAAACCAGCCTAAAAACTGCTCCATTACTCGGGTCTCCTCTCGCACGCCGGTGCGGCGGGTGCAGGGTTCTAATCTCTCAAGGATCTTATCGGTTCTTGACGCAACTAATGGGAAGCTGCCGGGCGGATCGCTTCCAGATGCCAGGTGTTGGCGACGCCGTCCTGGTAGATGTCGTACAGCGCATCGTCCTGGCAGCGCACCCGCCAGTAGGTGCGCTCGCCCGGTCGCCAGAAATGCCCCGTGGCCGCCCAACGCGCCTCGATGGCATAGATCGCGTGTCGCCGCCCCCGCCACAGAAACGCCCGTGGCTGGTAATTATACCGCTTCTCCAGCAACGCTATCGGTTCATCAATGCGCGTCATAGGAGCCTCCCGGCGAGTAGTGAGCAGTGAGCAGCGAGTTACTCGCGAAACCAGTACTAATAACTGATGACTGAAAACTGATGACTCTATTGCCCCAGGATGCGATAACTGGCGCGGGGGGCGGGCGCGGCGTGGTAGGCGACTTCGTCTTCGATCCCCTGGTCGTCCCACTCTGCCGGGGCGGCGTAGGGGGCTTGAGCCTGGTAGGCGGGCGGCGGGGCCTGGTAGTAGCCCGGGTTGGGCACGGGCAGCATGTGCTGGGGCGGCGCTTGCCCGGCATAGGGATACTGCATCGACACGCCGGGGTGCAGCATGATCACCTGCGGCGGCGGCGGTGGGGCCAGCGGTTGGGCCGGGGGCGGGGCCGGACGCTGGCGCAGCAGCATCATGACCACCGCGCACATCGGCAGGGCAGCGATCACCCCGAAGATCACCCCGGCGATCATCGCCCACGTTTCCGGCGCGAGGCGGAAGGCCACGATGGCCGACACCGTCAACACCGCGAGAATCACCAGCCCGGCCAGAAAACGCTTGATATCTTTCATCTGCTTGTCCATTTCTCTACGTGGGTCCCGGTGCCGGGCTTCCGATCCTATCGTTCTTTATCGTTCTTACGATCCCGATTTCAAAAGGCCGCGCCAGCCTGTGCGCCGGGGCTGCCAGTCGCCCTCTGGCGGCATGGTGGCGGCGGTGCGGATGATCGGGCGTGGGCCGGCGGCGGCGGCGGTTTCGGTGCGGGCGACGGCACAGGCGGCCAGCAAGCCCACCGTGCGCTCCACCTCTTCTGCCGTGGCGAACCCGGCCTGGAAGCGGCTTACCTCGCCGCCCAGCACCACCAGGAAATCGCCTTCGCCCAGCAGGGCTTCGGCCCCGGTGCCGGGGATGCCGGTCGCCGC
>JBBSEL010000688.1:0-3490 GCA_038239755.1 Chloroflexia bacterium
CTCCAACTCCTGCACCAGATGTTGCACCTGCTGGCCCTCTTCCCGCGCCTGGGTGGCGAGGGTGCGGATCTCGCCCGCCACCACGCTGAAGCGGCGGCCCGCCGCGCCCGCGCCTGCCGCTTCAATGGTCGCGTTGAGCGCCAGCACATGGGTCTGCTCCGCGATCTGGGCGATCACGTCGCTGACCGCGCCGATCCGGCCCGCCCGTTCGCGCAGGGCTTCGAGGGCGGTCAGGGTTTCCCCCACCCGCAGCCGGGTGGCCGCGATCGATTGGACGGCTTCGTCCACCATCGTATGGCTGCTGGTGCTGGCCGCCAGCACGGCATCCGCCGCCCCGGCCACCTCGTGGACGGTCGCGGTTACCTGGGTGATCAGGTGTTCCAGTTCGGTGACCGCCACCGCCACCTGATCGATCGCGGTGGCCTGGTCGCCTGCGCTGTGGGTGTGCCGATCGGCGGATTCACCGATGCGGAGGGCGATGTTGTGGACCTGATCCGACTGCATCTGCAACTGCATCACCAGTTGGCGCACGCCCAGGCCGAGTTGGGCCATCCGGTCGGTCAGCGGTGTCAGGAGCGAATCCGCCGGGAGCAGGTGGTCATTTTGCAGCAGGGTCATATCAGAGGCGCGCATCAGCGCATCGAGCAGGCGGTCCAGCCCTTGCCAGCTATGCCACAGGCGCACGCCGCAACTGAGCGCCAGCAGCCCACCGACGATGACCAGCCCGGCCCCAACCGGTCGCCCCGTGTCGCTGAGCCAGAACAAGGCGCTGCCGAGGCCGACCAGGAGACATCCCCCGGCCAGGCCCAGGCCCTGGCGGATAAGAGCGCGTTGGACCGGGCGGGACGCTCGTACTGGCGGCGAGTCCTGAACTTCCATGTTCATCTCCATGCCACGCGAGCCGTGCCCCCTGTCCAACATGAGGGGTGACTCCGGGCGAGCGGCGGAAATATTGCCTAAAGTCTACCGCGCTTTGTACGCTTTGTCAATAGCACTTATGGCCCGACTCCGGGCTGCGGGGGTCCTTCCAGCGGGAGATAATAGGCGGTTCGACCGGGGAAGGCGTTGAGGAGGAAGCGGTTATGATCCGGTCCCAGGTCGCGGGCATAGACAACCGGCCCCTGGAGCAGCGGGTCGTTGGCGAAAAAGACCTTGCCGTAGTCGCGCCGGGGGTAGGCGGGTTGCAAGGCGACGAAGACCAGCGCCCTGTTAAGGTGGGCCGCCGCGACCCGGCGCAGACTGTCGGCGCTCACGTCGTTGTAGCCGGTGTAGGCCCGCCACTGCCCCGGCAACACCTGGGCCAGGTTGAAGATCATTAATAACCCGATCAACAGCGCAGGAATGACCGGCCCGGCCCCGACGGGATGCAGCACCCGGCCCACTCCGCCCAGCACGGCGGCAGCCGCCTGGCCCAACCATTGGACGCCGCGCCCGCTGAGCAAGAGCACGAACGGCAGCGCCTCGTACCAGTAGCGCGGGCCGAAAATGCCGGTGGCCGACCACCAGGCGAAATAGATCGCTACCAGTCCCAGGAACCCGCCCAGCAGGAACAACGTCCACCGCGCCTCCCGCCAGGGTCGCGCGACCGCTGCGACCAGCCCCAGGAGCAAGGGCGCGAAGGTCAGCATCGGCGGCCAGCCAAACAGGACCAGCCCCAGCAGCCGCCCGTAGGAGAGGGCGTTATAGAGGCCGAGCGCGGGGGTGTGCCCCGCCGCCTCCGGCCCGTAGCCCGGCCCGAACCCCAGCCGATCATACGACCCGACCAACGTTTGCGCCAGCTCGAACGGCGACCCTAGCACCTCCTGGTTGACCCAACCCAGCACCAGCAGCGGGGGGACGGTGCCCAGCGCCACCAACAAATAGAGGCCTATGCGCCCGGCAGCCTGTGGGCGGTCGCCGGGGCGGCGGAGCCAGCGCCAGACCGCCCACCCCCCGTCGATCAACCCCCAGACGAGGAAGGGCAGGGCCACCCCCAGCGCCGTCGCCTCGCGGGTGATGAACGCCCAACTCAGGCTGAAGCCGGTCGCCAGGGCGAGGAAGCGGCGGATGCGGGAGAGGTCGCCCGCCGGGCCAGGGGCTGTGGTCATCAGGCGGACGAAGCAATAGAGCGCGAGGGCGACGGCGCACATGGTGGAGGGATGGGACATGAACGAGCCGGACATAAAGAGGAAGAATGGCGAGAGGAGGCCCAGCGCCGCCGCCCAGAACCCGGCCCCCGCGCCGTAGAGCCGCCGCCCGGTGGCATAGATCAGCGCCAGGCTGAGGCCCGCGCACAGCGGGTTGATCAGCCACGGCACCCCCGCCCAGACCCCCGGCACCAGCAGCAAGGGCCACCCCGGCGGGTATTTGACGAACCAGCGCCCGTCGGTGATCAGGATAAAGCCCTGGCCGAACGCTTCGGCATCGGGCGGGGCGGGCACCCAAGCGTGGCCCAGCGCGAAAATCTTGGCCTGCCACAGATAGGCCACGTCGTCCTGCACATGAGGGATGCTGTCGAGCGGCCCCAGCGCCACCACCGCGGTCACGGCCACGCCGAGCAGGCCGAACGCCAGCGGCACGAGCCAGGGGCGGATAGGGGTTGGGTTGGGGGTTGGGGACGAGGAGTTGGGGGTTGGGGGTTGGGGGTTGGGGGTTGGGGAGGGGCGACGGGTGATAAGCTGGACGATAGTGGCGAGGGCCAGGGTGAGCAGGGCGAGGAGGAGGGCGGCGGTGCAGGCGATGGCGATTTCTTGCACGATGTCGGCCACGCCCGCGCCGAAGCTGGGGCGGTAGATCGTATCTTCCAGGGCCGTTGTCGGCACCCCGTTCGCCACCCGCCACCAGCCGACGGTGCGATGATCGGGCTGCACCACCAGGGCATAGCCGTCGCCCGCCGCGTCCAGATCGAACAGCAGCCCCGACGGGACGCGGCCCCCGATTAGTTCGGCGGTGATCGGTGTGCCCGGTGGCGTGGCGAAGGCGGGCGCTTCCGCGACGGTCGCGCCCGGCTCGCTGACCGGGCGGGGCTGCCAGGCCGACGCGGCGGCAGGCGGCGCGATCTCCCACGAGGACGCGGGGCGGAGGGTCTGCATCCCCTCGCTGATCTGGCCCAGCCCGGCGAGGGGCGCGCTGGGATCGGCGGGTTCGTAGTAGCGTGACCCGCTCGGCCCGGCGATATACCAGCCCAGGTGCCCGCCGACCGGGGCCGTGTCGGTGATGGTCAGGGTGATCTCGGCGTCGTTGACGTGGCCCACCGCTCCGGTCGCCGTCCGCGTCAGCGTCACCTGGGTGCGGCTGGGGAAGGCCAGCGCCAGCCCCCAGGCCAGCCCCGTGACCAGGGCCAACACCCCGATCACCCTGGCGACCTGCCGCCGTGCCCCGCCTCCCGCGTTCCCGCTGTCCTCCCCCATAGGCGCTAGCATACCACAAAAGCGGGCGCGTACCAACCAAGCGTTAGGAATTAAGAATTAAGAATTAAGAATCACAATACGCAATACGCTTCACGTTTGTA
>JBBSEL010000689.1:0-3489 GCA_038239755.1 Chloroflexia bacterium
CGGCCAACCAGCCCCCTCCGTCCGACGATGCCGTCGAACTCGACGCTTTTGACGACTTCGACGCCTACGACCAGACGACCAGCGGCTGAAGCAGGGACCCGGCGCAGAGCGGTATAGCTCTTGCTCTACTCGGTGCAGAGTTGAACGATGGGTGGCCCAGCGGAGGGCGTGCCCGCAAGGAGCCGAACCAATGAATACCGAAGACGACTACACCCCCAACCCTCCCGCCACCACCAACGAGCACATGGGTGCCGCCGGTGACGATTGGACCCCCGTGCGCGTGCCAGGGAGTGACCAGGGTAGCACAGACGCGGACAAGCCCCAGGGCGCGGATCAGCCCGGTGTCACCGCAGAGGGTGCCGCCGCCGAAGACGAGATGGACGCCTACGATGAGACAACCGGCGGCTGATCCGGTCGTCTCCCCTCTATGTGCTCAACGAGACCGTGCGGAAAACCCGCACGGTCCTTGTTTTAGGCCCGCGACATGAACACCCGCGCACTCCTCACCCCCGGCCCCTCTCCTCATTCCCATGAGGGGAGGGGAGGGGAGTTGTACACGACCAGTGGATCGCGCCTCCATCCTTGATGGCAAGCAGGAGACACCACCGACCGCCGGGGCCGAGTCCCCCTCGCTCCGCTCACGCGGAGCGTGGGGGCAGGGGGGTGGGGCGGTCGGGGTGCCCGAGCAGATTGCCAGCAATCCAGCCGTATTCATTGGGCAGCCTGCACGACCTGTGGTATAATTAAAGATGAATGGTGAGCGTTGACTGCAACGCACAACACGGGGCTGCGCGCCCGGACGAATGCGCGTAGCAAAGCAATGATGCTGCGCTATTGGAGGTAAAGAGGATGAGCACGAGCACGGTAGACGTGCAAAGCAGGCCGATGGCGGCGGCGACCGCCGACCGTCCCCCCATTGTCAACGATTTTGCGTTGGTGGTTGCCACCGTCAATGGATCGGGGAGTACTTCGGCGAATGCCACGATTATCTATTCCCTGTTTCGCATGGGGATCCCGGTCACGGGCAAGAATCTGTTCCCGTCGAATATTTCGGGTTTGCCGACCTGGTATACGATCCGTTTGAGCAAGGATGGCTATACCGCTCGGCGCGAGACGACCGAGATCCTGGTCGCGTTCAACCCGCAAACCGCCGATGAAGACCTGGCCGCCCTCCCGGCGGGCGGCGTCTGCTTCCACCCGAGCGATATGAAGTTCCGGGAGCGGCGCGACGATGTGGTCTATTATGATCTGCCGGTCAAAGAGTTGGTCAAAGCGTCAGGAGCCGACCCCAAGCTGCGCGACTATGTCGCCACGATGGTCTATGTCGGCGCGCTGGCCGAAGTGTTGAGTATCGAACTGGAAGAGATCAAAGCGGGCCTGTCCAAGCAGTTCAAGGGCAAGCAGAAGGCCGTGGACCTGAACTTTGGCGTGGTCACGGCAGCAGCCGAGTGGATCCGCGAGAACCGCCCGAAGCTGGACCCGTTCCGCGTGCAACGCATGAACGCTACCGCCGGGAAGTTCCTGATCGACGGCAACAGCGCGGGCGCACTGGGCGCGGTCTTCGGCGGCGTGAGTGTCGTCGCCTGGTACCCGATCACCCCGTCGACCAGCCTGGCCGACGCGCTGGGCGAGTACCTGACCAAGCTTCGCACCGATGCCGACGGCAACAAGACCTTTGCCATTATCCAGGCCGAGGACGAACTGGCGGCGGCAGGCATGGTCATCGGCGCAGGCTGGGCGGGGGCGCGGGCGATGACCGCCACCTCTGGCCCCGGCATTTCGCTGATGACCGAATTCGTCGGCATGGGTTACTTTGCCGAGGTGCCCAGCGTCTTCTGGGATGTCACGCGTATGGGGCCGAGCACCGGCCTCCCCACCCGCACCTCGCAGGGCGACGTGCTCAAGCTCTACTACCTGGGCCACGGCGACACACGCAATATCGTCCTCCTGCCCGGCAACATGGCCGAGTGCTTCGAGTTCGGCTGGCGCGCCTTTGACCTGGCCGAGCGGCTCCAGACCCCGGTCTTTGTCGCCAGCGACCTCGACCTGGGCATGAACCTGTGGATGACCGAGCCGTTCACCTACCCCGAAGAGTCGATGGACCGGGGCAAGGTGCTGAGCGCTGAGCAGCTTAAAGAGGTCCAGAACTGGGGCCGCTATAAGGATGTGGACCACGACGGCATCGGCTACCGCACCCTCCCCGGCAACACCAACCCGGCGGGGGCCTACTTCGCCCGTGGCACCGGCCACAACGAGATGGCCGTCTACAGCGAGCGCGCCGACGACTGGGAGAACAACCTGATCCGCCTGGCCCGCAAGCACGACACGGCGCGGACCATCGTGCCGAAGCCCATATTGGACGAGCGCGCCGGGGCCACCGTGGGGATCATCTCTTATGGCTCTGCCGACCCGGCAGTCGAAGAAGCCCGTGACCGCCTCCAAGCTCAGGGCCTGGAGACGAGCTACCTGCGCCTGCGTGCCCTGCCGCTGGGCCAGGAAACTGCTGACTTCATCGCCCAATATGACCACGTCTATCTGGTCGAGATGAACTTCGACGGCCAGATGTGTTCGCTGGTCCGCCTCCATGTGCCTGAACAAGCGGGTCAGGTCCGGTCTATCGCGCACTGCGACGGCCTGCCGCTCACCGCCCGGTTTGTGACCGAGGCGATCCTGGAAAAGGAGCGTTAATCCGATGGTACTGACTGCCCCTCCCGACACCGCCGCCCCCCGGCCCGGCACCAACCGCATCGGGCTGGAAAAAGGCGACTACAAGGGCCGCCCCTCGACGCTCTGCCAGGGCTGCGGCCACGACTCGATCACCAGCCGGATCATTGATGTCTGCTTCGAGTTGTCGATCCCGCCCCACCGGGTGATCAAGATGAGCGGCATCGGCTGCTCCAGCAAGTCGCCCGCCTATTTCCTCAACCGCTCGCACGGCTTCAACACCCTGCATGGCCGGATGCCGTCGGTCACGACCGGGGCGATGCTGGCGAACCGCCACCTGATCGCCATCGCGGTCAGCGGCGACGGCGATACCGGCTCGATCGGCATCGGCCAGTTCAAGCACCTGATGCGCCGCAACGTGCCGATGGTCTACATCATCGAGAACAATGGCGTCTATGGGCTGACCAAGGGCCAGTTCAGCGCGACCGCCGACATGGGCCAGAAGCTCAAGCACGCGGGCGTGAACGAATTGCCCCCGCTGGACCTCTGCCTGGAAGCGATCATCGCGGATTGCGGCTTCGTCGCTCGCTCGTTCGCCGGCGATGCCAAGCAGGCCCGCGATCTGCTGAAGGCGGCGATGAGCTACAACGGTACCGCAGTGCTGGACATCATCAGCCCGTGCGTCACCTACAACAACCACGAAGACTCGAACAAGAGCTACACCTGGGGCAAGGCGCACGAAGAACGGCTCCACGACATCGCCTACATCGCCCCCTACGAAGAGGTGGCGGTAGACTACGAGCCGGGCACCGTGCAGACGGTGAC
>JBBSEL010000690.1:0-3487 GCA_038239755.1 Chloroflexia bacterium
CGCCGAGGGCGCGGAAGGAGCCACGCCGGAGGACGAACCCGCCGACGGCAAGCCCAAGCGCCGCAAAAAGACCGTCGCCGCCGACACCCGCCTGTTCGCCAAGAACGAGACGATTGTGGACGCGCCGGTGCAACTCAGCCCCGAAATGGAGGCGTTGAAGGCACTACTGGGGCAACTGGGTGGCCTGAGCAAGGAACTGACACCCGAAGAAGGGCCGCCGCCCGGCTACCGCCCGATCATCATCAATCTGCTGACCGGGGGGATGCGCAAGCGCGAACGCGACCGGGTCTATGCGGCGGTGGCCGACGGCTCGTGCGACCTCCTGACCGGCACCCACGCCTTGATCGTGGAGGGGCTGCGCTATGCCCGGCTGGGGCTGGTGGTGATTGATGAGCAGCACCGCTTCGGGGTGAACCAGCGCGAACTCTTGCGCCAGAAAGCCGCCGAGATGGGCCTGCTGGCCGACACGCTGGTGATGACGGCCACCCCGATCCCGCGTTCGTTGGCCCTGACCATCTACGGCGACCTGGACGTGTCGGTGATCGATGAGATGCCACCGGGCCGCCAGGTGATTCGCACTCGTTGGGTGGACGACAGCCGCCGTGATCAAGCCTACAATTTCATCCGCAAGAAGCTGGAAGAGGGGCAGCAGTGCTTCGTCATCTGCCCGCTGGTCGAGGAGTCGGACAAGATCGACGCGAAGGCGGCGGTGGCCGAGCACGAGCGGCTGTCCACCGAGGTCTTCCCCGAATACCGGCTGGCGCTGCTCCATGGGCGGATGAAGGCGGGGGAGAAGGAACAGATCATGGCCGCCTTCCGCCGCCACGAGTACGACATCCTGGTCAGCACGTCGGTGGTTGAGGTCGGCATTGACATCCCCAACGCCACGGTAATCCTGATCGAGGGGGCGGAGCGGTTCGGCCTGAGCCAGTTGCACCAGTTCCGGGGGCGCGTTGGGCGCGGCGAGCACCAGTCCTATTGCATCCTGCTGTCGGAAACGGCGATGAGTACGTCAATGGAGCGACTGCGGGTGATCGAGGACACGCACGACGGCTTCGTGCTGGCCGAGGAGGACTTGCGCCTGCGCGGGCCGGGCGAGTTCTTCGGCACGCGCCAGAGCGGGGTGTTCGACCTGCGGATGGCCCGGCTCAGCGACATGGATACGCTCGAACTGGCCCGCCGCGAAGCCGCCCACCTTTACGAGTTGGACCCCCCGCTGGATCAGCCCGAACACGCCCTGCTCCGCGCCCAACTGGCCCGCTTCTGGGAACTCGCCAGCACCTCGCCAGAAGCTTGACGGAGGTTTGAGGTTTAAGGTTTGAGGTTTGAGGTAATATATTCGTACCTCAAACTTCAAACTTCAAACCTCAAACTTTCGCTATTGCCGGATCGGGCGGGTGCGCGAGCGGGCGAGGAGCACGAGGCCGCCGCCGACCAGCACAAAGGGCAGGAACCAGCCGAGGGTGTGGCTGGTGAAGGTCGCGCCTAGCCCGGCGAGGGTGAGGATGCCCGCGGGAATCAGCGCCCACCAGTGTTCGCGGTGCAGGTAGGCGATAGCCGCGAAGCCCAGGCCCAGCCCCAGCGGGATCAGCCCGGACACGCCGATCAACATGCCCACCACCCCGCCCAGGCCCAGCCCGGTCAGGATCGCGCCGGGAATGAGGAACCCGAGGTTGTGGTGCTGGGTGTCGTAGACGTAGAGAAAGACCAACCCGATCACCAGGGGGATGCTCGCGCCGAAGGCCGCCGCCAGGTGGGCGTGCCCGAAAAAGAGCAGCCCGCCCAGCCCGATCAGGCCGAGCGCGACCAGATTGGAGTTGTGGCGGATCACCGGCTCCAGCACGGCGCGGGGGTCGCGCCAGGGCAGGGGAGCGGTGGGGATGGGGCGGGGGGTGGCTGTGGCGGTGACCTGCCCGCGTGCCGTTTCGGTTTCCTGGGGGTCAAAGCGCCGGGTGCTACTGTCCATAGTGTCTCTCCTTTTGTATTCTGCCGAAGATCCTGGACCGTTGCCCTAGTATACGCAGCAACTCTCCGGCGCGTTGCAAAAAAGAGATCGTTGCCCGCCCCAATCCACCGCCCCCTACCAGCGCCTCCCGCCTCGCCGCCAGGGGCGCGGCCCCAGCAGTGGGCGACTGAAGGGCCGGACCCGCCTGCCCCACACCCGGCGCGTCACCGGACGCCGCCAGCCATAGCCTATGGGCACCCGCCAAAAGGCCACCCTGGCGATAATGAACAGCCCGATCAATCCGCCGATCAATACCAATGCTAACATGGTCGTCCTCCTGGCAGCCTGGATAGCTGCCCTCGTGTACGCTTGCGTATTTCTGACCCGCCGTCGTGCTGGCAGTGTGTCTAACAATCCTATTGTATGGCGGGGCTATTAAGGTTTGATTACTCGTGTGTTAAGCTTCTGTAAAACCGAGGCGACACACGGCACCATCCTTGCTGAAGCGGCCCTCTACTCTGTGTCCTCTGTGTTCTCTGTGGTGAATCGGAGCGTAACGAATGCGTGTTATTTCTGGCAGCGCCAAAGGCCGCGCGCTGAAAGCCCCCGCCGGGCTAGACACCCGCCCGATGGCCGACCGGGTCAAAGAATCGCTGTTCAATATCCTCATGGTCCTGGGCTACCCGCAGGAAGGCGACCGCGTGCTCGATCTCTATGCAGGCACGGGATCGCTGGGCATCGAGGCGCTGTCGCGGGGGGCGGGCTGGTGCGACTTCGTGGAGCAGGCCAACGAGCCGGATCGCTGCATCCGCGAGAACCTCCAGAGCACCGGCCTGGCCGACCGGGGCAAACTCCACCCGGTGACAGTGGCGGCGTTTTTGCGGGCACCCCCCAGCAACTTGACAATAAACGGATCTTCGGGGCATAATAGCGATAAGTATGATATAATCTTTTGCGACCCGCCGTATGCCGACCCGGCGATCCCGGCCCTCTTGGCCCAACTCGCCACCTGGCCGCGCTTGGACGCCGACGGGCTGCTGGTCATCGGGCACGCGATCCAGGTCGAGATGCCGGAGACGTTGGGACCCCTGCACCGGGTGCGCTTCCGCAAGTTTGGCGGCTCGGCCTTTTCGCTCTACCGGCAGGCTGCCGCCGAGGCCGACGATGCGGCTGAGGCCGCCGCCGACGCGGAGGCCGACGCTGACGACGACCCGCCGGGGGCGACCGATCTCGAAGAGGAGAGCTAGTACCTGTGCGGATCGCTATTTATCCCGGCACCTTCGACCCAATGACGAACGGGCATCTCGACATTGTGGCGCGGGCCGCCCGGCTGTTCGACCAGTTGATCGTCCTGGTGGCCGATAACCCGCTGAAGCATCCTATGTTTTCGGCGGAGGAGCGGGTCGCCATGATCCGCACGGCGGTTGCGACGCTGCCCAGCGGTGACGACATTCGGGTGGACAGCTACCAGGGGTTGACCGTAGACTATGCCCGGCGGGTGGGCGCGCAGGCGATGATCCGGGGGTTGCGCGCCGTCACCGA
>JBBSEL010000691.1:0-3481 GCA_038239755.1 Chloroflexia bacterium
CACCTGGGGCCGGGCAAAACGCTCATGTTCGCCCACGGCTTCAACATCCGCTACGGCACGATTGTCCCGCCCGCCGGGGTGGACGTGAGCATGATCGCGCCGAAAGCGCCCGGCCACCGGGTGCGCGAAGTCTTTGTCGCGGGCGGCGGAGTCCCGGCGCTGGTGGCTGTGCATCAGGATGCGTCGGGGCACGCGCTAGACGACGCGCTGGCCTATGGCAAGGCGCTGGGGGTGACCCGCGCCGGGGTGCTGATGACCACCTTCACCGAGGAGACGGAGACAGACCTGTTTGGGGAGCAGGCGGTATTGTGCGGCGGCGTGTCGGCGCTGGTCAAGGCCGGGTTCGAGACGCTGGTCGCGGCGGGCTACCAGCCCGAAGTGGCCTACTTTGAATGTATGCACGAACTGAAGCTGATCGTGGACCTGTTCTACCAGGGCGGCCTCAACTACATGCGCTATTCGGTGTCGGACACCGCCGAGTACGGCGACTACGTGGCCGGGGGGCGGATCATCAACGCGCAGACCCGCGAGGCGATGAACGGCCTACTGGCCGACATCCAGAGCGGCGCATTCGCCGACCAATGGATAGCCGAGAACCGCCAGGGCCGCCCGCAGTTCAACCAGATGCGGTTGGCCGATGTCGAACACCCGATTGAGGTTGTCGGGCGCAAGCTGCGCCGGATGATGCCGTTTGTCAATCCCAAAGAGGTCACCCCCGGCCAGGGCGGGGCTTAAGAAGGAGTCTAGCGATGGACAAGCATGTCCGTATTTTTGACACCACCTTGCGCGATGGAGAACAGGCGCCCGGCTGCACGATGACTCGGGGCGAGAAGCTCCAGGTCGCCGCGCAACTGGCCCGGTTGGGCGTGGATATCATCGAAGCCGGGTTCCCGGCGTCGTCGCCCGGCGATTGGGAGGCGGTCCATACCATCGCCGGGGAAATCGGCACGCCCGACGGCCCGGTCATTTGCGGGCTGGCGCGGGCCAACCGGGGCGACATTGATCGCTGCTGGACCGCCGTCGCGCCCGCCAGCAAGCCGCGCATCCATATTTTCCTCGCCACCTCGGACATTCATATGCAGTACAAGCTGCAAATGACCCGCGAACAGGTACTCCATGCTGCGGGCGAGATGATCACCTATGCCCGCACGCTCTGCGACGATATCGAGTTCTCGCCCGAAGACGCGGGCCGCTCCGACCCGGCGTTTCTCTACGAGGTACTGACCATCGCCATAGGGAGCGGGGCAACCACGCTGAACATCCCCGACACAGTCGGCTACACCACGCCGGAGGAGTACGGCGCACTGATCGCGGGCATCCGCCGCCATGTGCCGGGCGTGGACGGGGTGATCCTGTCCGCCCACTGCCACGACGACCTGGGGCTGGCCGTCGCCAATTCGTTGGCGGGGGTGCGGGCCGGGGCGCGACAGATCGAATGCACGATCAACGGCCTGGGCGAACGGGCCGGGAACGCCTCGCTGGAAGAAGTGGTGATGGCACTGCATACTCGCCAGGCGCATTACGGCCTGACCACCAGCATCGTGACCCAGGAACTGGCCTGCGCCTCGCAACTGGTGTCGGCCTGCACCGGGATGCACGTCCCGCCGAACAAAGCCATCGTCGGGGCCAACGCCTTCGCCCACGAGGCCGGGATTCATCAGGACGGGATGCTCAAAAACCGGCTGACCTACGAGATCATGAGCGCCGAAACGGTAGGCCAGGACGGCACGATGCTGGTCCTCGGCAAGCATTCGGGGCGGCACGCACTGAGGACCCGGCTGGAAGAACTGGGCTACACGCTGCCGGACGACGAGTTCCGCCACGTCTTCGCCCGCTTCAAAGATCTAGCCGACAAGAAAAAGGTGGTGGACAACCGCGACATCGAGGCGCTGCTGCGCGACGAACACGGGCGACCAGAGCCGATCTACACACTGGATCAGGTGCAGGTCGCTTGCGGCACGCACGCCATCCCCACCGCCACTGTGCGGATGCGCGGGCCAGGCGCGACGTTGAAGACCGAGTCGGCCCAGGGCACCGGGCCGGTGGATGCGGTCTGCCGGGCGATCAACAAGGTCGTCGGGGAGCCGGGCGAACTGGTCGAATTCTCCGTGAACGCCATCACCGAAGGCATTGACGCGGTAGGCGAAGTGACGATCCATGTGCAGGAGTACGGCGCCCGCACCGGGACCAGCAACGGCAATGGCAATGGGAACGGGCACACCGCCCCGGCGGGCAAGGGTCCGCGCATCTTCAGCGGCTACGGGGTCAACACCGATATCGTCGTCGCTGCCGCCGAAGCGTATGTCGCCGCCCTCAACAAGCTGTTCCAGGCCCGGCAGGATCACCGCCGCCCCGTCAACGCCGCCGCTGCCCCGGATGTCCCGATGGACCTGTTCGGGAACAGCGTCTGGGGCGCACCCGCCTCGGCGGAGGTGTGAAACGTGATGCGTGATGCGTGATCTCGCTTCCGTATTGCGTATTGCGTATTGCGTAAGTTCTGGTCACTGGTCACTGGTCACTGATCCCTCGCCGAGCGGGGCGCGAAGGAGATTACGATGCAAATTGCCCTCTATGATACGACGTTGCGGGACGGCACCCAGCGCGAGGGGTTGTCGTTGTCGGCGGAAGACAAAGTGAAGATCGCCCGCGAACTGGACCGGCTGGGCGTGCATTATATTGAGGGCGGCTGGCCGGGATCGAACCCGAAGGATGCCGCGTTCTTCGCCCGGATCGCCGGGGTGCCGTTGCAGACGGCCCGGATCGCCGCCTTCGGCAGCACCCGGCACGCGCACAGCCGGTGCGCCGACGATGCCAATACCCAGGCGCTGGTGGCGGCGCGGACACCGGTGGTGACGCTGGTCGGCAAAAGCTCGGTGCTGCATGTGGCGCGGGTGCTGGAAACGACCCCCGACGAGAACCTGGCGATGATCGGGGAAAGCGTGGCCTACTTCAAAAAGCTGGGGAAAGAAGTGGTTTACGATGCGGAACACTTCTTCGACGGCTACCGGCTCGATCCGGCCTATACCCTGGCGACCCTCCAGGCAGCAGCTCAGGCAGGGGCCGACTGGCTCGTTCTCTGCGACACCAACGGCGGCAGCCTGCCCGATGATGTGGCGGCGCTGGTGCGGCTCGTCCGCTCTCAGGTATCCACGCCGCTCGGCATCCACACGCATAACGACGGCGCGCTGGCCGTGGCGAACGCGATGGCGGCGGTGCAGGCCGGGGCGACCCAGGTGCAGGGCACGATCAACGGCTACGGCGAACGCTGCGGCAACATGGACCTGATCCCGCTGATCGCCAACCTGCAACTGAAACGCGGGGTCCAATGCCTGGAACCGGAGCAACTAGCCCGTCTGATGGAAGTGTCGCACTTCGTCGCCGGGGTCGCCAACCTCCACCCCGATACCCACGCGGCCTATGTCGGCAAGAGCGCCTTCGCCCACAAGGGCGGTATCCACGTCGCCGCCGTGGCGAAGGTGCC
>JBBSEL010000692.1:0-3475 GCA_038239755.1 Chloroflexia bacterium
CGCCTGAGATCGATCCAGTAATAGACTTCCAGGAGCGGGCCGTCCGCCTCGCGGCGGTGTGCTTGCAGCCAGTTGGCGATGCGGGCGTAGGCCTCCCCCAGCCTGTTGTGCGGGCCGCTGTGCCAGGTGGCGATGGCGGGGCCGCCCGGTAATGCGCCCGCGACGATTCGCCCCTCGCCCGCGACCGGCGCGGCCAGTGGGACACCCAGTTCCATGTCCGTTTCGATCTCCTCGAAGGTGTGGTAGCGCACGAACGGGGGACCAGCGGGCGTGAGGTTATGCTGACGCAGGTAGTCGCCCAGCGCCCCGATCCGGTCGCTCACCGCCTCGCCCAATTGCGCCACCAGGATGGTCGCCCGGATGCTCAGGATGGGTTGGGGGTCGCGTTGCTGGAGTTCGACTTCGCTCTCGTTGCCATTCGGTTCAGCAGTCATCCTCAACCCTTTCTCTCGCCAGGGGCGGGGGCTCCGAGCAGAGACACAGAGATCTCTGTGTTCTCTGAGTCCTCTGTGGTGAATGATCGTCTAGGAGCGGCGGCGACCGTTGGCGGCGATAGGCCAGGCGGGTTCGTGGGTGTGCCCGCGCCCGGCCTGCCCGTCGGCGGAGAGGAGGTCGCTGGCGGTGGCCCCGTCGCGCAAGGCTTTGACGTGACCGGTGTGGCGCAGAATGTCGCGGGCGTTTTCCAGTTGGGCGGGAGTGAGTACGCCGCCGAGCATCGCGGCGATCTCCTGCACCTGCTCGCTGTCGTTGAGCGCGTCCACGCGGGTAGCGGTGCGGTCGTCGCGCACCTGCTTGGTGATCTTGTAATGGGTGTCGGCAAAGGCGGCGATCTGCGGCAGGTGGGTGATGCAGATGACCTGGTGATTGTCGGTCAGGCTCCACAGCTTTTCGCCCACCACCTGGCCGCTGCGCCCGCCCACGCCCACATCGATCTCGTCAAAGATCAGTGTGGGGGTGTGATCGGCGGCGGAGAGGATCGATTTGAGGGCCAGCATGAGCCGCGACGTTTCGCCGCCCGACGCGATCTTGGAGAGCGGCTTGAGCGGCTCGCCGGGGTTGGGCGAAATGAGGAACTCGACGCGGTCCACCCCCCGCGTGTCGAAGGCGACCGTTTGCACCGCGCCGTCGGTGGTGGGGATGGGGAGGCCGCGCGGGTCGGGGGCGTGGGTGATGCTGGTGGCGAACTTGATGCTGCCCATCATCAGGTCGGCCATCGACTGTTCGACGGCGCGGCTCAGTTCGGCCCCGGCAGCGCGACGACGGGCCGACAGGGCGGCGGCGCGGTCGCCCGCTTCGGCCAGCAGATCGGCCTCTTCTTCCTGCAATTCGGCGATGCGCTCCTCGCTGTGGGTCAGGGTGTCCAGTTCGGCGGCGGCCTGCTGCCCGTAGACGAGTATCTCGGCCACGGTCTGCCCGTACTTGCGCTTGAGGTTGTGGATCAAGGCCAGGCGCTCTTCGATCTCCATCAGCCGGGCGGGGTCGGCCTCCACCGTCTCACGGTAGAGCCGCACCTGGCGGCCCAATTCTTCCACGTTCTCGCGCAATTCGTCCAGCGTTTGCTCGTAGGCGGCCAGCATCGGGTCGAGCCGGTTGAGGTCTTGCAGGTGGCGGGCGGCTTCGCCCAGGCCGTCGCGCACCGGCTTGGCCGGAACGCTGACCTCGCGGGCCTCGCCGCGTCGTCCGCCGCGCCCGCTGTAGCTGGCCTCTTCGTCCGGTCCGGCGATTAAGAGGGCGTAGATGCTGTCGGCCAGCCCGCCCAGCCGTTCGGCGTTGCTCAGGCGCACGCGCTCCTGGGCCAGATCCGCATCCTCGCCCTCGACCAACGCCGCCTTCTCGATCTCGTCCACCTGGAACTGGAGCAGATCGGCGCGGCGGGCCAGTTCGCGCTCGTCGCGTTGCAGGCGGGTCAGTTCGGTGCGGACGGTGCGCAGGCGGGTGACCAGATCGGCCACTTCGGCCCGCAGTGGGGCGAGGTTGGCATACTGGTCGAGCAGTTCCAGGTGGGTGGGCACGCGCAGGAGCGACTGGTGCTCGGTCTGCCCGTGGATATCGACCAGCAGTTCGCCGATCTCGCGCAGGGTGGCGAGGTTGACCATGCTGCCGTTGATCCGGGCGACAGTACGGCCCGATTGGTGGATCTCGCGGGCCAGGACCAGCGTGTCCAGGTCGTCCTCGGCGGGGATGGGCGCGCCGTCGGCAAGGGCATCGGCGATCAGCCCTGCCGTCTCCAGCGCCTGGCGGAGCGCGGCGGTGGCTTCGGGGTCGAGCCGGGTCAGGTCGAACTGGCCCTCGACCCGCGCGGTGGTCGCGCCGTGGCGCACAAACTCGGGACCGACTTTGGCCCCCAGCATGGCCGACATGGCGTCGATGATAATCGATTTGCCCGCGCCGGTTTCGCCGGTCAGGGCGTTGAAGCCGTCCGCCAGCCGTAATTGCAGGCGGTCAATAATTGCAAAGTTGGCAATCGCCAGTTCTACCAGCACGCGGCACTTTCTCCTCGTTACACCCCGGTCGGCTGTTGGTGCGTGACGGTGTCAGAGATCAACCCCGTTCTATTTTACCATATTCGGGGCGGGGCGTAAAGAACGGATGTTCGTGAATTGAGGCGATTTACCACAGAGAACACAGAGGACACAGAGATTCTAGCGAGTGGCGTAACTCTGTGTTCTCTGTGTTCTCTGTGGTGATAGCGCCTTGCGTTGCTCCGGGGTTTGGGGGATAATAGAGGTATGAGCTATCCGATGAAGCGCTTGGTTTTGATCCTGATGGCCTGGGGGATGTTGGTGTTTATCGGCGCGCAGGTGCGGGAGAATCTGACCGCCGCGCCGCCGCCTACCCCGGCCCCCGCTGCCGCCGCCCCGGTCGTCAATCCGGGGGCGACCCCCGACGCGGTCACGACGTTGCAGCAGACGCTTGACAAAAACCCGCAAGATGCCGTCGCGATGGCCCAACTGGCGAAGCTGCTCTATGATCAGCAAGACTACGAGTCGGCGGTGACGCTGTACACGCGGGCGATTGCGATCCAGCCGCACAACCCCGATCTGCTGCTGGGGCTGGCCGCCACGCAGTTCCGATTGGCCCAGATCGACGCGGCGCGGGATACGTTGCTCAAAGCGGCGGCGCTGGCCCCCGACCGGCCCGACATCCACCTGTTGCTGGGGCTGGCACTCAGCCGGGCCAGCACGCCCCGGCCCGATGCTGCCGCCCTGGAATGGCAGAAAGTGATCCAACTGGCCCCCGGCACGGCCCTGGCGCAACAAGCGCAAGACCTGATCACCGGGGGGGGACAGTGACGAGAAATTAGAAATTAGAAGTCAGAAATCAGTTTTTTGACGACAGGTAATAGATGTGGATGCTGGCCGCTAGCTTTCTGACTTCTGACTTCTGCTTTCTAATTTCTAATTTCTGACGACTAAAACTATGGCGATTACATTTATAGTCATTGGCGGGGGATGCTACGGCAGCCACCACCTCA
>JBBSEL010000693.1:0-3475 GCA_038239755.1 Chloroflexia bacterium
CCAGGTCGAATTGCTCCGCCGCCTGGCCCCGGCGGCCCCCGCCGCGCCGCTGTAGGCCCCCGCGAACAGCCCCCCGCCGCCCAGCAGCAGCGGGAAACGTGAAACGTGAAACGTGACAAGGGATCAGGGATCAGGGATCAGATCTACGCAATACGCAATACGCCTCACGTTTCACGTTTCACGTTTCACGCGCTCCCGTCACTGCCCCCCGACCGCCGATCCCGCGATCAGCAGGTCGATTTCGGCCTGGATATTCAGGGCGTAGTCCGTGTCGTGCAGGCTGCCCAGGTTGATTTCGACGTTGGCGATGGCCCCGTCGCGCCCGGCGCGGGCCAGCATCTCGGCCACGCGGGCATCGCTGGCGACGTTCGGGTTGGCCTTGCGCTGGGCCACCTCGGTCAGGGGCAGGAGCGTGGCGGCGGCGCGAGCCACTTTCAGCGGCACCTCGGTCGCGCCGCGCAATGCCGCCTGGATCGCGGCGGTGCGGGCCGTCTTCTCCGCGTCGGTGCCCTTCGGCAGCTTGTAGGCGGCGCTGACCGCACTATAGGCGGCGGTGTCCTCGTCTACGGCGGCGGTTAGTTCCTGGCGCAGCGCCTCGGCCTGGCCCAGCACCTCCCGCAATTCCGCTTCCACCTCCTTGAACTTCTCGCGGCCTATGGTCAGGTTGCAGGCCATGCTGACCATCGCCGCGCCCATCGCGGCGGCCAGGGCGCTGGCGCTGCCACCGCCGGGGGTAGGGCTGGCGCTCGCCAGTTCGTCCAGAAACGTGCGGACGGTCAGATCGACCAGTTGGGACATCGGGCGTTCCTCCTGTGGGGTGGCTAAGGGATGGGCCAGGGCCAGCGCGTGCTTGGCGGCATGGCTCAGGCGGCGCAGGCGCGGTTCGCGCTGGCGGGCCGCCGTGGCATCGGGCAACTCTTCATAGTAGGCCAGCGTCACCGGGCGGCGGCTGCGGGTGTAGCGCGCCCCGGTGCCGCGGTTGTGGGTGGCAACCCGCCGGGCCACATCGGTGGTCCACCCCGTATAGTAGCTCCCGTCGGCACAGCGTACCAGGTACACATAGGCCGGGGAAGCAGGGGTGGGGGCCGGGGGTGGGAGGGCAGGTGGCTCGTCCATGTGCCCCTATTATAGCATAGCCCACCCTGTGCCACCCGCCCGGGCTGACCCTTCTCCCTCTGCAAGAATACGGCCAGGGGGTGATTGTCACGCATATATGGATCATAGATTAGTACATATTCCGTGTAGCTGGAGTAGCACATTTAGGGTTCTCAGCGATCTCTAATTATTCTATCAGCGTTTTCTAACCCTGGCGCGCTAGACTAGGGTTGTACCGCAAAACACGCGGACAACCCAAATAAACCAACGCAGGATCATTAATACATGCGGCCAAAGCCATTCGGCCTTTGATAACCGCGGCCAACTAGACCAAACATCGCTCTACAGGCGACGGATTTAAGGAGAACGTTCCATGTTTAATTCCTCTCGCACCCGCGCAGCAAGTACCGCTATTCCACCGACTCAGGCCACTTCTTTCGCGGCCTTGTTCATGGCACCATTGATGATGGCAATGCGCGGAGTCATGTCGCACCGAATGCTCCGCCTGGCGAGCCTGGCCTTGCTGGCCCCGTTGGGTTTGATGGGCCTGATGCCCGCCGCCACCTTCGCCGCTTCGGTCAGCCCCGGTGAGAGTGCATCGGCCCGAGTGTCGGTCAACCTCGCGTATAGCGGCGCGGCGGCGCTGGCCCCTGGGGATGCCTTCAGCTACACCATCACCGTCACCAACGACGGGCCGGGCGTCTCGGAGCAGACCGTGGCGAGCCTGCCGCTCGATGCGAACGTGTCCATCGACAACTTCTCTGCCACCGACGCCAGCACCTTTGTCGCCAATCTCTTCTCTGACCGCATTGATGTCCGGTTCCCCGACCTGGCCCCCGGCACCAGCAGCACGGCGACGCTCATGGCTCATGTCAGCGCCGATGCGCCTGCCGCCTGGACGGTCGATAGCCAGGCCAGCGTCCACTGGAACGACCTCTACATGAACCGGATCGCTGAGTCGAACATGGTCGAAATCATGGTCGGGAAGGGTATGCCCGCGCCGACGACCAACGCGCTGAGCACTGACGCCACCGGCCCGGTGGATGCCGGTACGGCACTGACCGTCAGCGGCAGCATCTACACCGCCGGCGAGACGGTCGGCATGTGGCTCAACACCCCCGCCGGGATCACCCTCCCCGCCGAATCGCTGGGGCAGACCGATAGCACGCTGAGCAGCTCGGTCGTCGGGCTGGACGCGGTCGGGATCGCCGATGGGTCGGGCATGTTGACCTACATCCTGAACACCAGCAGCCTGCCGAGCGGCACCTACTCGCTGGTCGGCCAGGGTCTGACCAGTGGGACTGTCGGGGTTGTCAACTTCACCATCAAGTAACAACATACTCTCAAACACCCCCATACAATACCACGACGCGCGCCCACCAGGGGTCGGCCCGCTTTGTTGCGTGGTGTTTGCGGTGTCTTACCCCGCCAGCCAACCGGCGAGCCGGGGCACCTGCAACTCGGTCAATTGGTCCACCACCTGATCGGCCCCGGCAGCCTGGAGGTCGGCGCGGGCGCGGGTGGTGGTGACGGCGATCACCCGTGCCCCGGCGGCTTTGCCCGCCTGCACCCCGGCCACCGCATCCTCGATGACGAAGCCGCGCGCCGGGGCCACCCCCAGCCGCTTGAAGGCCAGCAAAAAGCCCTGCGGGTCGGGCTTGCCCCGGCTGATATCGTCGCCGGTGACAATCGCATCGAGCAGCCCGGTCAGCCCCAGCACGTCGAGCAGCAGGGTCACGTTTGCCAGCGGGGCCGACGAGCCGATGGCCTGACGCCACCCGGCCTCGTGCAGGGCGCGCACCAGTTCCACCGCGCCGGGCAGGGGGTGTAGCTCCCGCGCCTGATCGCGGAACAGCATTTCTTTGCGGTCGCTCCAGGTGGCGACATTAGCCGGGTCGGTGATGCCCCAGGTCAGGCGGAAGATATCGGGGTTCGCCATGCCGAATGTCTTGATGAAATCGTCGGCGGTGAAGGGGCGGGCGGCGATCTCTTCGCCTATCGCGACCCAGGCGGCGTGGTGCGCTTCGCCACTGTTGACCAGCACGCCATCCATGTCCCAGACAACCGCGCCCGGCACCGAAAGATCATCGTTCAATGTGCATCTCCGGTGGTGGTTAGAAACTGGCCCAGGGCGGTTTGCCAGGAGCCAGGGGCCGCAGCCCGTATCTCATGCCCTGCGCCGGGGATCTCGCTCCACGTTTTAGGGCCGCCCAGCCGCTCGTAGACGGTGCGGGCCTGGGCGTGGTCCACGCGGGGGTCGTTGCTGCCGTGCAGCACCAGCGCCGGGGCGCGCACGGCGGCGGCATCGTCCGCCGGGGCGACGGCAAAAGCATCGCGGCCCCCTTGCACGCTGCCCCAGAAGAGGAGCAGTTCGGCCCCC
>JBBSEL010000694.1:0-3473 GCA_038239755.1 Chloroflexia bacterium
GACGAGGTGCTGCGCGAATCGCGGGCGGCCTACCCGCCGATCCTGACGGTGGTGCAAACCCTGAGCGACAACGACTTACACACTCCGCAACTTTATCCCTGGCTGAAAGGCACGGCCCTGTGGGAGTGGATCGAGGGCAATGTCTATGAGCATTACCGCGACCACATCGCCAACATCCGCGCCTGGCTCGACGCGCAGGGGTAACCCGCCCGCGCCAGGCCCGACCAACATCCAATGCTCCTGTCCCTCTGCTGGGCGGGGGCGTTTTTGTGTGCCTTGGGCACGGCAGGGCTGCTGCAAAGTCACCGTGCCGGGGTCATCCCCACTGCTGGTGTAGGGGCGTCCGGCGGACGCCTTGTCGGAGATCGCCACCCAGTCAGAGGGGACTCTCCTACAAGGCGTCCGCCGGACGCCCCTACAGCGACTGCGTCTGTCGTTTAACGCCGTTGCACCAGCCCGGCGTTCGCGGCTCGCGGCCTTGTCCCGCGTGGGAAGCGTAGCGTATAATGGGCTGTATGGCTGATTTCGGACGATGGGTGACGAACAATCTATGACGGATGATGTAGTTCGGCTGCGCTGCCCGGCCTGTGGGACGCGCATGGACCTGCCCATGCGCACGACCTATGCGGCGTGCCGTCATTGCGGGAGCGAGTATCTGGTGGAGCGGCGGCGCGGGGCGTGGACCCTGCAACCGCTGACGCCCGAAGAGGTGGCGTTGAGCCAGGAAGTGGCCGAGGTAGAGCGACGCCAGGAGATGGGGTGTGCGAACACCGCCCTGTCGATCCTGGCGTTTTTTACGGTCTTTTTCTGCTTGATCGGCGTGGCCGGGTGGTGCGCCACACGCAATAGCTGGATCTCGCTGGGGACGTGGGTGATCGCGTTCGGCCTGTTCGTGCCGCTGGCGATTGTCATGCTGCGCAATGTGAACCGGGGCCGGTTGCGGCGCGATCGGCTGCTGCTCCGCAAAGCGGCGGCTGCCGACGCGATCCCGATCCCGGTGCAATCCGCCGACGTGCCCGCCGCGCCACCCGCCGTTTCGCCCCTGGACCGTGAAGACGAGCGCCCCTGAGGGGGGCACGAGACGGCCTGCGTTAGCGCAGGGCCATCGGCAGGTTGACGATCACCCAGATCAGGATCGCGCCCAGGAAAAGACCGAGGCCGATAAACATCGACCAGATCATGCAGGTGGGCAAGAACTGCTCTTCCGACATCGGGGCGGCGTCGTCGGCATTTTGGGCGGCGTGGGCGGCCTGCTCCACCGCAGTGGCAGGCCGGTTGGCCGGCACGGAATCGGGGACGAGGGGCCGGGTGGGGGTCTCAGACATAGCTTCGCGCGATCCTCCTGGGCAAAGGGTTCAGATGCTGTGCAGGCACATCAAGCCGCCTCCATCATACTCCATCCGGGCGTTTCGCACAAGCGAGCTGACCGCCCGGTGTGGGGCGCGGGATGCGGCACTATTTTCTCTACGATGGAGGCACTGTGATGAGTGAAACGGAGCTGGGGCCGGGTTCGGTACGCTATGTGGTCTATACCTGGGTGCCCGAAGATCTGTTGGATACCTGGAACGCCTGGCACAACGAAGTCCATGTCCCTGATGTGGTGGCGACCCCGCAAATTCGCCGGGCACGCAAGTACCGGCTGGTCGATTCGAGCTTACCCGGCGAGTGGCAGCCGCAGTATGTCACGATCTACGATCTGGCGAGCCTGGCCGATTTTGAAGCCTACGTCGCCGGGCCGGGCGTGGCCCTGCGCCAAGACTACACCGAACACTACGGTGCCGTCGGCAAGATCGCCCGTCTGGTCCTGACCGAGGATGTGCAGTTTGATTCGGTGGAGTGAGGCGTGAAGCGTGAAACGTGAAACGTGAAACGTGACGAGGGATCAGGGATCAGGGATCAGGGATCAGAAATACGCAATACGAACTCACGCCTCACGTTTCATGCCTCACGCCTCACGTTTTACGGCCCGATCACGGCGCGGGCCAGGGCGAAGCTGAGCAGGCGCGGGTCGTCGGTGGAGGCGCGCTGGACCGGGGCGGTGAAGGTGAGGACCACGTCGGGAGGCGGGGCCGCAGGGTCGCCGGGTGGCGGCGGGGCGGGGGGCAGCGGGACCAGGTAGGTGGACCAGCCGGGGCCAACGTCGAAGGTCGCCAGGAGGGTGCCGCCGCTGCGGATCTGGACCGGGCGGGGGGCGGCGGTGGGGCCGAGCGGCAGGGCACGCATGGTCAGCGCGATGTGCGCTCCGGCAGGGTAGCCGCCCGCCAGCCGGATGCGCGCCTCGGTGCCCGGCCCGGCCCAGCGGAAGCTGCCCGCCTGCGGATCGTCTTCGCCCACCTGGAAGCCGCCGACATAGCCCACATCGTCCCAGCCCACCGTCAGCGTGACCGGGGCGTGCGCCCCCAGGTCCGACCACGCCCAGTCGAGCAGCACCTCATTAAAGACCGGGGGTACGGCGCGGGCGACGGAGGCGGCGCGCTTGGGCTGCCCCTCGCGCCGCAGCAGGTCCACCAGCAGGGCGCGGGTGCGCCAATCGCCTGGCTCCCAGTTCAGCCCGTCGGCCCAGGCCGTTTGCGCGGCGTCCCTGTTGCCCAACTCCGCTTGCACGGCCCCTAGTTCCCGCCGGATGGCGCTATTGGTGCGGGCGTTCGGGGCCGCTGTCTCATACAGCGTGACGGCCTGGGCCAGGTGCCCGGCGGCACGCGCTGCGCGGGCGGCGGCAAGCGCCTGCTCGACCTGGACGGCCCGGCTGAAGCCCGGCCAGAAGGTAGGCAGGGCGAGCACCACATAGACGAGGAACCCCGCCACCGGGATCAACGTGCCCCAGCGCCAGTGCCGCGCCCGCAGCCCCGCCCAGGCGTGCTCCCCGGCCAGGGCGGCATAGATCGCCAGCAGGCTGAACAGTTGGTAGCGGTAGCGAAAATCGTTGTGGGTGATCGCCCCGGTGGTGATATAGCTGGCGACCGATCCCGCCGTCAGCCACCAGAGCGCGTTGCGCGGGGCGATCAGCCAGCCCGCCAGCGCCCCGGCAAACAGCAGCACCCAGCCCCACCAGGCCACGAACGAGAAGCTGTCGCGCTCCAGGGCATCGCGACCCGGATACTTGTCGCGCAGCGGGTAGCCAAGCTGGGTGAATTCGTCGGGGGTCAGGCTGTCGATCACTCGCTGGGTACTGCGCGCCAGAAAGCGGTCGGGGTGCTGCGTGGCCCAGGCCACGGCTTCGCGCAGGGCCACGTTGCCCCGGTCGGCGGGGTTGGGCACCGAGTCGAACGCCGCGCGCACCTCGGCGGGGGTCAGGTCGGTGTTGTCGAACCAGAGGTTATACGCGCCCGCCGTGTCCAGCGGCAAAAATCGGTCATAGCGTGCCCAGTTCCGCGCCGTCCAGGGGATCAGCAGTACCACCACGCAGCCCACGAACAGGGCCACCGCGCCCGCCCGGTGCGGGCGACTCAGCGCTGGATGCCACAGCAGCGCCA
>JBBSEL010000695.1:0-3473 GCA_038239755.1 Chloroflexia bacterium
GCTTTACCTCGTACCTCGTACTTCGTACCTCGTACCTCAAACCTCGCCCAGCGCGGTGGGGTCGGCGGGGGGTGGGAGGCCGTGGGCGAGATCGTGGACGAGGCGCATGGCGGGGCCGGGGTCGTAGAGCAGGGTGATCTGGCCCTGGAGGCGGGCGGTGCTGCCTGCGTTGAATAGCTCGAACATCGCTTGCCGTCCGGAGAAGCCGCTGCCGAGCAGGTCCCAGCCCAGACGCAGGAGCCGGATGCGCTCCTCGGTGTCGCCGCTGGGGGGGGTGAAGCTGTGGCGCAGCGCCTCGCCCAGCGCCGCCGAAGCCAGGTCCGCTTCGGTCGGGGCGGTCAGCAGGCCGTAACCCATCACCTGCCGCGCCGCCGTCACAATGTCCTCGTACTGATCGATGCCGTAGAGCCGCCCCGCCGCCATCGTCGCCGGGTGCGGGGCGGCGAAGCCGGTAGGGGTGAACACCGGGGCGGCTTCGGCGGCCTGAATCATCCCGCGCAGGATGGTGCCGTAGGTGATCGCCCGCGCCAGGGCGTTGTTGACGTGGGGCAGGTGCGCGGTCCCGGCGTATTGCGCGGCCAGCTTGATCAGGCCGACAAACACTTCCGACTTGACCTCCAGCCGCACCAGCACATGATAGTGTGCCCAGGCCAGGAATTGCGCGTGGTGGCGGTGGACATCGGCCACCTCGCCCATAAAGAAAATCCGGTCGTGGGGCACCAGCACATCCTGGAACTCGACCAGCGCGTCGATCTCGTCAAAGCGCGAGGAGAGTGGGTGGTCAAAGCGATCCGGCTCCAGGCCGAGCGGGTCGCGGCAGATCATGCGGATACCCGGCGTGTTCACCGGCAGGGCGAAGTAGATGACCTGTTCGCGGGTCAGGGTGGGCGCGGGCGCGGGGATGCAGAGGATCTCGTGCGATTGGGGAGCGAACGTTGCCACGGCCCGCACGCCGCGCACCACCACCCCGTCGGGCCGCCGGTCCACCACGCGCAGGATGGCATCGGCGCTTTCCGGGCGGCTGCGGTCCACCACCGGGTCGGTGAAGCTGTGGCTCAGGGCCAGGTTGTTGTCGCGGCAATAGCGGGTGTAGCGTTCCAGATTGTCGGCATAGACCGGGTCTGTCCGCGCCAGGTCGTCCTTGATCGCCAGCAGGCCCAGCAGGATCAGCGGCACATATTCGGGCGACCGGGCCAGGGTGCCGCCGGAGAAGCGGGCGGTCAGCTCGATCATCCGCCGCAACTCGACCAGATCGGCGGTGCTGTGCGGGGCGCAATAAGACCGGGCATAGCGCCTGCCAGCGCCGGGATCGAACGTGAGTATATCAGCGTAGGCCGGGTCGCGCTGCATGTCGTACAACTCGCCCACGCTGTTGACGCAGCCGCGAAACGCCGGGTGGGTCGGCACATCGCTCACCCGCCACCCCCCCAACCACACGTCGCGCCCGTCGCGCAACGATTCGATATATTCTTCGCTGGACGTAATTGCCATCGTATTGCTCCGCGGGAGGTGGGACGAGGTTTGAGGTTTGAGGTTTGAGGTTTGAGGTACGTTTAAATACTTCAAACCTCAAACCTCAAACCTCGTCCCGCCCCTACCAGATTTCCCAGCCCTCGGTGGGATAGAGGATCGAGGGCACCGCTCCGGCGTAGCCCCCGTAGCCGCCGCGAAAATAGAGAAGGGGGGCGGCATCGCGTGCCCCGGCCCCCAGCACTTCCCCGATCAGGATCGTGTGGTCGCCGCCGGGGTAGGTAGTGCTGAGGCGGCACTCGGCGTAGGCCAGCGCCCCGTTGAGCAGGGGCATCCCCAGCGGCCCCGACTCCCAACTCACCCCCTGGAACTTGGCCTCGATTCGACCGGCGAAACGGTGGGCCACCGCCTGCTGCTCGCTCGCCATGATATTAATCGCGAACGCCCCCGCCGCCCGGATCGCCGCCAGCGTGACCGAGACGTTGCTGACGCAGACCAGCAAGAGGCGCGGCTCCAGCGACAGCGACGAGACAGCACTGGCGGTGAATCCCCGTGGCGGCTCGCCGGGAGCCTGGGTGGTGATCACCGTCACGCCCGAGGCGAACGAACCCATGACCCGGCGAAACAGGTCGTTATCTATCGCCATGTGCTCTGCTTCCTCCCCACCCTATACTATCACACTGCCCCCGGCCCACGCCGGGGGCTTGCTCACAATCGCACCGGCTGGGAGGCTTGCCGGGGCAACGGCTCACCCACCCGCACCGGATCGCCCGGCCCCTGCAAGAAGACCACGTACATCACCGCCAGGATGGGCAGGTGGCCCAGCAATTCCACCGGGGGCAAGAGCGGGATCGCCGCGTTGAACGGCACCCACATCAAGAGGATCACTACCCGGGGCAGCACCCCGGCGATCAGCAGCACGCCCACTGTCGCCTCCACTGCGGCGGCTGCCGTGATAAACAGGTCGTCGCTGAACCAGCTCAGGCCGACTGCGTGCATGAAGTTGAACTCGGGGCGGGTCAGCAGGAAGGCCCGCGCCAGGTCAGGGTTGAGCAGTTTCTCGGTAAACGCCAGCACCAGAATCGACGCCCCTGTGCCGATCCGCAAGGCCGGGAGCGCCCAACTGCGGTAGCGCGCCCAGAAGACATCGAGGCGACGCACCGTGGGCAGCGTGGAGACGAACAGGCCGCGCCCCAGGATCAGGAAGTACGCCCCGATGCCGACGAACAACAACTGCTCCAACACATTGGCGGCTGGATAGAGCAAGAAGCTGAACAGCACCAGCCCGATCAGGAGGCCACCGCCTACCCGCGTCAGCCATCCGGTGATGAGGCTGAACGCCGCCAGCACCGCGAGCACGCCCAGGGTCAGCCCCAATACGTTATGCGGCAACGGCTGCACCGGCGAAAAGAGCCAGCCCTGGACGGCCATGTAGATCAGGCTCACTGCCGTCTGGATGCCGATAACCGCCGGGGCGGAGGCGTTTACCGGATGGAGCCAGGATGGGTTGGGCCACAGGGGATCGCGCACAATGCGCCGCAGTACCACGACTGCCGCCACTGCCGCCACCGCCGCCACCACTGCCACCCCGACCGGCAAACTGAACAATAATTCCCAGCGAACCGGGTAGAGCGAGGCATCCACAAACCACTTTTCATGGGCCAGCGCCGCGCCCGGCCCCCCGATCAGCAACCCCAGCAGCCCTCCCGCCAGCAACCAGCCGCGCCGACGGGCATCCAGAACGTTCAACATTCGACAAACCCCCAACCCTGGGTGATAGCAAGTCTCCCCGGCGCTGTCCCCATCTATATACGCGCTGGTCAGCTAGCTATATGTATATGGGAGGAATTCGCCCCCATTCTGGATATGCGGAGAGCCTCCCCTGACTTCGGCCCTCACCTCACCCCACTCTCGGTGTAGCCGCGCAGCACGCACATGCGGGTGAAGCCCAGCGCCCGGCAGATCGGGGCCGAGGTGGTGCTGACGGCATGGGTCAGCGCCCA
>JBBSEL010000696.1:0-3466 GCA_038239755.1 Chloroflexia bacterium
GCAACGCCAGGAAAAGAAGCTCTACGTCAGCCTTTGGTATATCATGGGCACCTTGATCTGGTTCCCCATGCTCTACAGCGTGGGCAACGTGATCTGGCAGCCGATCACCGACTCGCTGGCGGGGAAACAGGTGGTCTGGGCAGGGTTCCCCTCCGGCTCGTTGGTCGGCATCAACGACGTGATCTGGCAGTGGTTTTATGGACACAACATCCTGGGCTACTGGTTCACCGCCAGCGGGGTGGCGATCACCTATTATATTGTGCCGGTGATCGTTCGCTCACCGCTCTACAGCCACCTGCTCTCGCTGATCGGCTTCTGGAGCATCGCCTTCTTCTACGGGCTGGTGGGGCAGCATCATATTTTGCAAACGCCCACGCCGGGCTGGCTAAAGACCCTGGCGACGCTGGGCAGCATCGGCCTGTTCGTGCCGGTGTTCAGCTTCCTGGCAAATATCTGGCTGACCATGCGCGGCAAGTGGGGCAAAATATATGAAAGCTTACCGCTCAAGTTCATGATCGTCGGCACGATCTTCTACTTCATCACCTGCGTACAGGGGCCGTTCCAGTCGATCCAGGGCTTCAACCGGCTGATCCACTTCACCAACTGGATCGTCGGCCACGCCCACCTGGCCTTGCTCGGCACCTTCTCCTTCTGGCTGATGGGGGCGATCTATTACATCATCCCGGTCACGCTGAAACGGCGGATCTATAATTCCGGCATGGCCGAGGTGCAGTTCTGGTTGATCACGGTCGGCTTCTTGCTGATGATGCTCAGCCTCCAGATCGGCGGTCTGATCCAGGGCGCGGCTTGGATGCAAGGGATGAGCGTCCCGGCGGCCCTGCCGATGATGAAGCCCTACTTCATCATCCGGGCGATTTCCGGCTCGTTGATCGTGCTGAGCGGCATTCTCCAGGCCTGGAACATCTACAAGACGGTCACTTCGGGCGAGCGCATCGTGGTGACAGCCGTCTCCGGCATCGAAACGCCCGGCGCGGCAGAAGCCCCGGCGTGACGAATGGTCAGTGGTCAGTGGTCAGTGAACCGTTGCTTTCCTCATCACTGACACCTCACCACAGACTACTAATCACTGACCACTGACCACTGACCACTAGGAGCAACTATGGGCGGTCGCGCAGTATTTCGGATGGATCTACCGACGATAGCTTTTGGCGCGTTTATCGTATTCGCGTCGGTTATCTTCACGGTCACAGCGTTACCCTACCTGACGTTCCAGCCGCCCCAGTCGGCGGACGCGCGGCCCCTGACCGACCAGGAGGCGCGCGGGCGCAAGCTGTACGCCGGGAACGGCTGCTATTACTGCCACAGCCAGTATCTGCGCCCGCAGGACTGGACGGGCGTGGGATCGTTCCGCACCATCGGGCGCGTGGCCCAGGCGGGCGATTACTACTACCTCCAGACCCCGCAATTGGGCACCGAGCGCACCGGGCCGGACCTGTCGCAAGAAGGCGGCGTCCACACCGACGAGTGGCACCTGGCGCACTTTAAGGTGCCGCGCTACACCTATCCCAAGTCGGTCATGCCCGAATTCAGCTTCTACTATAAGGGCGACGAACCGCAGCAAGAAGTCTTCGACCTGATTGCCTATGTGCAGTCGCTGGGCGGGAAGGCGGCGGACGAGCGCACCGCCGCGCAGAAGGCGCGCAAGCAGAAGTTGCTGAGTGAGCGGGCCAAGGGGAACGAAGCGATCATCCACGAGTGGTTTCCCAGCACCTGGCGAAACGTGCGTAACCCGATGGAGGCGACCCAGCGCAGCCTGTTGCACGGCAAGACGGTTTACCAGACCAACTGTATCGGCTGTCACGGCCTCCAGGGCGACGGCAAAGGCCCGGCGGCCCGCTGGATCGGCGGGCAGTACCAGCCTGCGCCGAGGAACTTCACCGACGTATCGGCGCAACTACTGTTCAGCGACGGCGAGATGTACGACGCAATCCTCTTTGGCGTAGACGGGTCGGCGATGCCTTCCTGGGGCGACACGCTGACCGTGAACGACATCTGGGATGTGACCAACTTCTTGCGGACGATCCCGCGGGGAGGGTTGGAACGCGAACCCACGTCGGATATGCTGGTCAGCCCCGGCGACGTGAAGCCCATCGAGTTGACCCCGGTGGATCAGTTGAACGCGACCCCGGTCGGCGGCACGGGCGCGGCAGGGGCATCAACCCCGCTGCCCAGCACTGGCAATCCGAACGCGAACGCTTCGCCTGAGCCGCTGGAACCGGGCCTGGGCGCGCAACCCGCAACCCCGGCGCCGACGAAGGCGCCGTAGGCGGGCAGGCAGCATTGCGTGGGGCGGCCCCTGCGGGGGTCGGGCCTGCGTCGTAAGAAAGGGTTTGTTATGGACAGCAACACGGATAGCGAAACGACCAAAAAGAAGCGACCCGTCGGCCTCTGGCTACGCTGGATCACGCTGGCGGTGCTGGCGGTGATCGTGTGGGGCGTCCTGGCCCAGCCCACCGACGCACACGACAACCTCGGTGGCGATGAGCTGGCGATGTCCTATGCCATGTTTGCCTTCTCGGTCGCCATCGCCGTGACCGGGGGGCTGACGATCCTGTGGGCGATCCGCACCGGGCAGTTCCACAACATTGAAGAAGTGTCCTACAAGATGCTGGAAAACGCGCCCGACCTCGACGATTTGCACTGAGACCGGGGGGGCGGGGGGCTGCGCCTCCTGCCTGGCACCTGTGTCCCCAGCTTTGCTTATGTTCCCCGGAGGGAGCCGCTATGCAACCTTATGATCAAACCGTTCTCCAGCCCTGGCAGTGGAATGTGCCGCTGGATGCCTATGTGTTCGTCGCCGCCCTCGTCATTGTTGCGGCGCTGGTGTTTGCCATCGGTATGGGGCGCGACCGGCGGAACCTGCCGAACGAACTGGGCCGCAACGTCGAAGACTTCGCCGGGCTGATCCAGGAGGCGAACGGGCCGCTGCCCTGGTTCCTGGTCGGATTCTATGTGATCATTGCCGTCTCCATCGTCGGCTATGTGGTGGTGACGCTGATCAGCGGCTACCGGTATTAGTGGGCAGTAGGCAGTAGGCAGTAGGCAGTAGACGATTTACCCACTGCTATACACATTATTCGTCACCGACCACCGACCACTGACCACTCGTTACTGACCACCCGTCAAGGAGCGTTCCTTATGATTGAGGACACACAACACCACCAGGGGGATATTGAGGCGGCGCACCGCGAGCGGGCGTTGAGCAATATCGCCGATGTGGGCGAGCCGCTTTATGGGCTGAACGCCATCGCCGGGCACGGCGGCGAGGCCCCGGTGGAGGAGAGCGCCGAGGACGAAGCCGCCGCTGAAGGGGGCCGACCGGGTGGGGACGAAGGCACCAACCTCACCTGGGGGATTGTGCTGGGCGGGGCGCTGCTCCTGTTCGTCACCGCCGCCCTGCTCATCTACGGCGTGGGCGTTAGCTACAGCGCGGCGATCATCAGCC
>JBBSEL010000697.1:0-3462 GCA_038239755.1 Chloroflexia bacterium
CCACCCACCCCCCACCCGTCGCCCCGTTAACCCGCGGGTTGGGCGGGGCACACAGCGAGGGGCGGCGGGTAACCGCCGCCCTTCGCTGTGTCCCCTCGCGGCCAATAGGACAAATGCCCGATTGTGAAAAAAAGTACAACTGGCTATAATTTTCTCTGAATGAGAGAGAGATGAAGCAATCACTCGCTGCGGAGGGATGCGGATGGAACGCTGGTTCAAGTGGGCGCTGCCCCTGCTGGGCAATATCGCCCTGGTGGGGAGCGGGGTACTGGAGGCGCGGGCGGCGCTACTGGCGGGGGTCGTGGCCGAAGGGCTGTTGCTCCTGGTCGGCGGGCGGCAGATCTGGGTGGCCGTGTGCCGCTATCGCCAGGACCGCGCCGCCGGGCTGGACCTCGAAGCGGCGCTGGAGGAGGGTATGGCGGTGTTCTTGCCGCGCCCCGCCGCCCGGCTGGCCGCGCTGGAGCCGCGAGTCTGGATCTCCCTGGCCCGCTGGGTGGCCCCCTTTGGGCGTCTTGAACGGCGTTTGCGCCACCAGGCGCGGCACCAGTTGCTCCGCCCCGCTGTGGACCTCCAGCACCTGCACCAGCGGCACCTGCGTGACTAACCCTTGATCGCCTTTATCCGCGGCCACTTCGCAGCCCGCGGGCAACCGGTCGAGGGTGTGCAGGTCATCACTCAGCGCCTTATCATGCCGGGCCCCGGGCACGGCGACGCTGATCGCCCGGATGTGGTGCGCGCCGTCGGTCACGATTTGCGTTTTGAGCGTATGGTCATGCTTTTTGCCCGAATAATAGGCTTTCTGCTGGGCCGGGATGACCGGGCGGGCGACCGGTTGCTCCGTGGCGTCGAGGAGCACTCGCCCATCGGTCAGGTCGTCCAAGCTGAGGGAGCTAGCGGGGGCGTCCGGCGCGGCATCGGCCACCTCCTCCCAGACCTGGGGACAGGGTAGGCAGTGCTGGATGAGCGGCAACAAGCGGCGCAAATCGCGCGAGACATCCGATTGGGTCGCGCCGCTGAAGAGGGCCGCGACAGTAGCTTGGGGAATATGCAAACGCAGATAGCTCAGCACCAACGCTGTGCGGATCGCCAGGGGCAGATCCGGGGTGCGTCCAGCTCCGCTGGCCCGCTGGCGGTCGGGGCGTTGGCGCTGCTGCTGAATGTAGGTGGTAAATTGGTCGGTCATCTGCTGGATCAAGGTCCAAAACTCGGCGGCGGGCAGGCCCATGAGGGCCTTGACGAGCGCGGGCTGATCGTGCAAACTCTGCTCAGTGAACATGACCTAACCTCCTTTTGCTGCTCAGCAAGTGAGGCTGTTATACCATGTTCATGCCTTTATTGTGCATAGACTCTAATATAGCGATTATTACCAGCGAGCACGACCGCATCAGGGCATTGAACAACGCTGCCCAATACCGATCGACCGCATTCGCGCACAAGGTCCGGTGCAAGGCCGCGCCGTGCTGGGCGGCCTCGGGCATGATTACTATCGCGAGGCCGCGTAACGCCGACGCGGGCAGATGAGCATTCCGCACCCTACAGGCGGCAGCCGTCCCGCTGCTGCGTCCGCCTGGGCGATTCTGTCACCGAATGTTTACCCCACGCCACCGCCCTGTTGACCGGAGCAAGGTACACTAGCAATAGAAGAACGGGCCAGCCCCCGGCGTAGCCGGGGGTGCCCAGGGCGCGCACCCTGCCCAGGAAGGAACGGAGCCATGAAGAAGACCGCCACCACCGGCCTGGGGCCGGATTCGGATACCACTGTGGGCGCACCAGAACCCCCGGCCCAGCACCGCACCTTCGCGCGCCTGGCCGCCGATCTTCGCCCGGAGGTCCGCCTCCTGGCTGAGCACGTGACGGCGTCGGAACCGAAGGCCATTCTCCTCTCCTTCTTCCGTCACCAACCCCGGACCGCCCTTACCAGCGGCGACGTGGCCGCGTTGGTCGACCTCCCGCTGGCCGTGGTCGCGGCGGCTCTGACCGAGTGGATGACCACCGGGCTGATCGAATGCCAGTCGGCCGGCGATCTGATCTTCTACCGGCTGACCAGCGATCCCGAACGGCTACAGGCCTTGGCCGAGCTGGTGGCCTGGCGTGAACGCTGGGTCGCCTCGCTGTGGCGCGTGGCCCACGAAGTGGATCCGCGGATCCACGAGCCGCTGGTCTGGAACGGGCACCTGGTCCCTACGCCGCCGAGCAGGTGACCCACCGCACTGACCTGCTGACCTGTAGTGATACCCATATAATAGAAGTAGCATTAGCACACGCTGAAGGAGCGGTGTTAAACGGGCGATAGCGGGAGAGTCATTGCTGATACTGCGGCCTCCCTTGGGAGTGACCACCTCCAGCAGACTACTCCCCGCCCACCAGAGCAAAAAGCGGCGATACGGCTTGTTGCAGCGCGCCGGCAGCATTTCCCGCACCGGCCAGACTGCCGATTGGGTGGTGAGGTTCCGTTCGCTCTGGCTGGGCGGGTGTGCCGTGCTTGTTGCCGAGGTCCCGCGCGACCGTTCAACTCCGCCCGTAGTTGCTCGATAAACAGATTGCGGTGTCAGCCACTATTACTACTGTTGCGCAGGCTCAGTTCGCCGTCGGTATCGATATTGGTCGCACTGTTTGCAGTTTCACCGTGCTACGGGCTGATCGGACAACCCTGCTCAAAGCGCAGGAATTCGAACACAGCGCCGCCGGGTTTGCCTGGTTACAGACCAAGCTGGAGCAGTTAGGGCTAGCCAACGAGCAGGTGGTCATCGGTATGGAAGCGACGTCCTGCTATTGGGAGAACCTCTACCACTGGCTGGTCAGCGCGGGCGATCAGGTCTAGCTGCTGCATCCCGCGCAGACGGCGGCCTTGGCGCGCCAGCGGGGCTTACGCGCCAAAACCGACCGGCTTGACGCGGCCACGATCGCACGGGTGTTGTTGAGTGGTGAAGCGCGCCCGGCCTACGTGGCTGCTGCCGAAACCACCGCCTATCGCGAATTGGTGCGCTTACGGCAGAAGCTGACCGATGAGGCAGCCAGTTACAAACTGCAGATACAAAGCCTATTAGAAGTGGTGTTTCCGGAGTACCGGCAGATGTTGGCTGACCCCACCCGGCCACCAGGGTAGCACCACACTTAACCGTGGTCGTGCTTGATTTAGCGCACCAAGCCGTGCCTGCGAAATGATCCGACCACGGTTAAGTGTGGTGCTACCCTTTCTCGCGTATCTGCTCGTATTCATCGGCATCAACCTCCGAGTGCGGGGCTAGGACCGCCGCCGGACGCGCAGCGCCCGAGCCATCGCCGAGATGCACCAGGGGCGGCTCTGGGCCGAGGCCGCGTCGGGCGAGGGCGGTCTCTTTATCCTGATCCTACCCGCGCGGCCCTGAATCTGCGCGCAGTTCCTTAAGCGCGACGGCCCGCACGGCTGGGACCACCCGTGCGGGCCGTCGCGTTGACATTCTTCCCAGATATTAACGCGCC
>JBBSEL010000698.1:0-3461 GCA_038239755.1 Chloroflexia bacterium
CAGGCATGAGATACGTCGAAAGGTAACTGTTCAGACTGGCAGCAGCGGGCTGCGAAACCTGCTACAATAGACCTATGACGCTGGAAGAGGAAAATGCCCCACTCCGTCAGGCCAATGCCGCCCTCCAGGCGGAAGTGACCCGCTTGCAAGGCGTCGTCACCACTCTCGAAGCGCACCTCGCCGAACTGCGCCAACCGAAGACGCCCCCTTTCGTCAAACCCAATAAACCGGCCCCGCCCAGCAAGCGCCCGCGCCAGAAACGTGACCCAGTCCACAACCACGGGCGACCCCGCGCCACCCCCAGCGAGGTCCGCACCCACGCCTATGCTACCTGCCCCACCTGCGCCTATCCGCTGAGCGGGGCGAGCATTGCCCGCCGCCGGGAGGTGCTGGATCTCCCACCCCCACCACCCGTCACCGTCATCGAGTTTCAGGTGCTCAAACGCTATTGCCCGTGCTGCACCAAGTGGGTCGAACCCCCCCTCAATCTGGACGGGTTGGTGGTGGGCCACGGGCGCATGAGTGTGCGCATCCTGGCCTTGGTGGCCTGGTTGCGCACCGTCTTACGCGTGCCGATCCGCCAGATCCGCACCTACCTGCGCACCCTGCATGGGTTGGAGGTGAGTAGTGGCGAGATTTGTGCGTTGCTGGACACCGTCGCGGCGGAAGGCGCGACCACCGCGGCGGGGATCAAGGCCGAGTTACGGGTCAGCGCGGCACTGCACATGGACGAAACGGGCTGGCGAGAGGCGGGGCAGAACGGCTACGCCTGGGTGATGACCAATGCCGCCGGGACGAGCTATTACCATTACGATCACAGCCGGGCGGGGGCAGTGGCACGCAGCCTGAGCGGGGCGCACTACGCGGGCACGCTCTGCACCGATTTCTATGCGGGGTACAACGCGCATCCGGGGCGGCATCAACGCTGCTGGGCGCATCTGCTGCGGGATTTGGCCGACCTGGAGAAAACGCACGGCGGGGTGGAGGAGATTGCGGAGTGGATTAAGGAGGTGTGCGCCCTGTATAAAGAAGGGGCGGCGGTAGGGAGCCGAGCCCCGCCGCCAAACGAGGCAGAGCGGGAAGCGAAAGCAAGCGAATTTCGGGGGCGCGCACATGCGCTGGGGTTGCGCTGGGTGCAGGCCAAGGAGCACCCGACGCACGCCTTGTGCCAGCGGCTGTTGCGGCACGAAGCGGAGTTATTTGAGTTCGTGCGGCACGCGGAGGTGGAGGCGACCAACAACCGGGCGGAGCGGGCGATTCGCCCGCTGGCGGTGGCGCGCAAGATCAGTGGCGGCACGCGCAGCCCCAAGGGCAGCAGTACGCGGATGCGGCTGCAAACGCTGTTTACCACCTGGGCAGCCAAAGGGCACGATCCGTTGCACGCGTGTCTGGAGATGCTGCGCGCCAAAACGCCGCTGCCCTCATCGTGAACAGTTACGTCGAAAGACCGACTTGACAGATTGTGAGAAATAGTATATACTTAAACTATCTCGTGGGGAGATAGGGAGCAAACAGACGATGATGGCAGGATTAAAAGAACCGGGGCTGTTGGCCTGGCTGCATCTGATGCGGGTGTTCAGCCGGATGCAACGGCGCGAGATGTGCCATCTGGGACGACATAACCTGACGCTGGCGCAGTTTGATGTGCTGGCCCGGCTCAGTGGCAGCGAGGGGATTACCCAGCAGGCGCTGGCCGACCAGTTGTTGGTGACCAAAGGGAATGTGTGCGGCTTGATTGACCGGCTCTCGGAGCAGGGGTTGGTTGAGCGGCGGGCGGACCCGGATGACCGGCGCGCTAATCTGCTTTTCCTGACCCCGACGGGCCGGGACCTGGCCGACCAGGTTGTTCCGGCGCATCAAACCGTGTTGAGCGGGTTGATGGGCGCGCTGGACACGGAGGAGCAGCGGCAACTGCTGCGGCTCCTGCGGAAGCTGGATCGTTCGCTCACCACTCCCGAAGCCGGTCGTTGAAATTTGTAGGCTCGCCTACATTTTTCTTTGCGGCGATGGTTTATATATAAACAGTACACGGTGGTTTAAGAATAGTCTGGCCCTCGCAAGTTGCCCGCTTTGTGAAAGCCGCCCGGCCTGATGCCGGTTTATTTTAACCCACATAGTTGATATGTAAACAGTCGTCAATGAAACTAATTGAAGCTTTAATTTACCATAAGGAGACATGAAATGACTACGACCCATACGCCCAACGCGACCGAAACGGTCTGGCAACTCGACCCGGCGCACACCAACATCGCCTTCTCGGCCAAGCACCTGATGATTTCGACGGTGCGGGGGCACTTCGGCGCGGCCACCGGCACGGTGTATTTCAACGCTAGCAATCCGCTGGCCTCGCGGGTTGAAGTTGAAATTGATGCGGCGAGCATCATCACCTCGCAGGATCAGCGCGATGCGCATCTGCGCTCGGCGGACTTCCTCCATGCCGAGGAGCACCCCAAGCTGACGTTCAAGAGCACGAAGATCGAGGCGAAGGGTGACGGCGAGTACCGCGTGACCGGCGACCTGACCATTCGTGGCGTGACCCATTCGGTGACCCTGGATGCTGAAGTCAGCCAGCCTGCGACCAGCCCGTATGGCAAGCAGGTGATCGGCGTCAGCGCATCGACCAAGATCAACCGCGAGACCTGGGGCCTGACCTGGAACGTGGCGCTGGAAGCCGGCGGCGTGATGGTGAGCAAGGACATCAAGATCGAGGTTGACGCTGAGTTCGTCCAGGAAACCGGCGCGTAATCGCGTCCCTGGCGATCACTCCTTGGGCGCGTAGTGTGCTGTTGTTAAAGCAGCGTGCTACGCGCTTTTTGTTGCCTGGAGTGATTTTTGCTTTCGGCTTGTTGGCGGTATGAGGATATAAACGTGCAGGCAGCGGTCGTCCCGCGCTGGTTTTTAGCGTCGGCACTCTGTCGTAGCTGATCGATATGGAGGCATATAGGCATGATTCCGAAGACCCATCAAGATTTACTCGAGTCCACGGCGCTGGCGCATGTGGCGACAATTGGGCCGCACGGCGAACCGCAGAACAACCCGGTATGGTTCGGCTGGGATGGCGAGAACCTGCTGTTCAGCCAGACGAAGGGGCGGCAGAAGTATCAAAACTTGCAGCGCGACCCGCGTATTGCCCTTTCGATTGTGGACCCGAAGAACCCGTTCCGCTACCTGGAGATCCGGGGGGTGGTCACATCGATCACCGATGATGGGGACAATGCGTTCATCAATTCGATGGCGAAGAAGTATATGGGGCTGGATGTGTATACGGGGGCGGGTGATGATCGGGTAGTGGTGACGGTGGCACCTGGGCATACGACGCATATGGGGTGAGACGTGATGCGTGATGCGTGACGAGTAGGGCGTATTGCGTATTGGGTTTTTGGGAGTTTGGGGGGCGGTGGTTGGATTTAGGTCCAGCCGCCGCTTTTTTGTGCCTGGCTGGGGGTGGGAGTTGGAACCAC
>JBBSEL010000699.1:0-3456 GCA_038239755.1 Chloroflexia bacterium
CCACCGCCACCGGCACGATCTTCACGCCCGTGCGCTGGTATTCGAGGGCCGCGACATACCACCGCTGGGGCAGCAGGTTGCCGATCCGCACGAAGCCGGCCCCCTGCCAGCCGTCGTCGCCCTGTTCGGCATCGGTGCTGTAGCCCAGTTCGGGGATGCGGATGTCGTCCACGGCCCAGCCCGGCTCGTTAAAGCCCTCGTCGGTCACATAATCGAAGCGGATCTGGACCGGCTTGCCCGCGTAGGCGGCCAGGTCGATCTGCTCGTGGACCCAGGCGGGGGCCGCATCGCTCTTGGGGTCGTGCCCGCTGTGGCCGGTGTAGCCGTGGCCGTAGTTCGCGCCGTTGGGGTTGGTGTCGGTGGTGTACTGCCCCTTAATCGTGTCCCAGGTCTGGCCGTTGTCGGTCGAGACTTCCACGTAGCCATAGTCGAAGTCGCCTTCGATATTGAACCACGTCCAGTAGTCGAGGGTGGCTTTCGTCTGCCCGGTCAGGTCGAAGTTGTGGGTCAGGGTCATGTTGGCCGCATCGCGCCGGTTGCTATACCAGAACGTCTGGCCCGAATGGGCGTCGGTGTCGAGCACCTTCACCGTCTTGGCCCCGTTGAAGTTGACCACCGTGTTACCCTTGCCCGATTCCAGGCTGATATAGTCGCCCGCGTGCTGGTGGACATCGGTGCTGACGGTGAAGGGATAGCGGGTGACATGGGTAACTGCATCGGTATCGATGCGGGTGCGGACCCCGAACGAATTTTTCAGCGCGTCATAAGCGTAGCGGCCATCGCCCACCTTGGGGTCGTTGACCACGTTCGCCACCAGCCAGTCGGTGAAGGCGGATTGGAAATTCTGCTTGGCCCCCAGCTTTTTCAGCGCCCCGTCGAACGCCTCCACCCCGCTGCCGGGCGAGGCCAGTAGGGCCTGGATGAAGTTGGCCCCGCCAAACCGCTGCATCATATAGCGCAGGAAGAGGTAGGACGCGCCATAGTGGGCGATGGACTCGTCGGGGGTGGCGGCCCAGGCGTTCAACTGGGTGTCGGGGTTGATCAGGTAGGCATAGTCGGCCCCACCGATATCATAGCCGTTGAGCGACATCGCCACGTCGGAGCAGCCCTCGTCCAGCCACACGTCGCGGTTGGGGCTGACGTTGGCGTGGATCATGTGCTGGAACTCGTGGGCCAGCACGCCCTCGAAGTAGTTGCCGCTGCCCACGGTGGTCTCCGGCGGCGAGGCGATATAGATCATCTCGCGCTCGTTGCTGTAGGGGTTGACCACCTTGCTGTAGCTGTCCGATGACGAGAAATAGCCGCCGACTCCGGCAATATCCGAGAGCAAGATCGTCACATGGACATCGTCGTCAATGCCGGGGCTGCTTTCGCTGCCGAAGTATTTATGGTCGGTGGGATAGATCTTGTCTTCCCAGACCTTGGCCGACTTCTGCACGGCGCTCATATTGACGTTGTAGGCGTTGTCCACATACCAGTAGGCATGGGCGGTGACGACCTTGACTGTGGCGGTCACGGTGTAGTAGTTCTTATTGATGATGTCGGCCACGCTAAACACGTCCGCGTCGCCCACCTTGCGGTTGAGCGGGCTGGAGTGGACCGTCGCCGTGAGCGGCTCGGTCGTCTTGAGCTTCAGCCGCCGGGTCAGGTCATAGAGGTCGCGCCCTGGAATGAGCGTGGAGTCCAACAACACCTCGGTGCGCTGGGCCGGGCTGGCCGCCACCGCGCCACCGGGTGTGGGGGTGGTCGCGGATGGGGCGGTGGCCGTGCTGCCGGGCGGCGCGATGGTCGCGGTGCGAGCCGCAGGCGGGGTCGCCGTGTCGCCTGCGCTGGTCGTTGGCGCGGCGGGGACCGCCGTTACGGTGGGAACGGTGGTTGTCGGGGCTTCGGTCGCGGCGGGAGTGGCGGTCGTCGGGGCCTCCGTCGGCGCGGCCTCGGTCGGTAGCACCTGCGCCACGGTCGTCTCGGTCGGCGGCGCGGTGGGCGGCAGGGCGGTGGCGGTCGGGCTGGCCGTGGGGCTACCCCCCAGGTCACAGGCCGCCAGACTTAACAGCAGCACGACGAGGACCCCCAGGCGAGGCAGGGTCGAAAGGCGAATAGGCAACAAAAGGAATCCTTTCTGGAAAAGGCGGGAAGGTCGCAGGCCGCGCTAACGGGGCAATACGCCCTGCCATTGTACTACACAAGCGGTCCGGTTCGCCAACAGGCCGGTCGCCGTCAGTTATCAGTCATTAGTCATCAGTTATCAGTTACGGTGGTGCAGCACCGCCCGCCTCTGTCTACATCTATACGAACGGCAGATCCGACCGTTTCGCGCGGGGCGCGTACAAACAACTCGCCACTCACACCCACGCCCATCTCTCCCATCACGCATCACGTTGCACATCGCACGCCCGCTTGCGCCACCCGCACGCTATCGGGTATAATTAGGGTGAATTGGTACATCCGTTTCAAATTCAAGCGCAAGCTGAGGAAAAGGCGCAGCGTTCTGTGTCCAAGCTCCAGGCCCTGATCAAACAGGTCGAAACCTGCCGGTTGTGTCCGCTGTGTCGCTCCCGGAATCAGGCCGTGCCCGGCGAAGGCAACGAAAACGCCACGGTGCTGCTGATCGGGGAAGGGCCGGGCTACCACGAAGACCGCGAAGGCCGCCCGTTTATCGGCCCGGCAGGGCAGTTTCTGGACGAATTGCTGGGGCTGGCCGGGTTGCGCCGCGCCGATGTGTACATTACCAACGTGGTCAAATGCCGCCCACCCAATAACCGCGACCCGCTGCCGCCCGAAATCGACGCCTGCGGGCCGTATCTCGACCGCCAGATCGCGGCGATCAACCCGAAGGTGATCATCACCCTGGGCCGCTTTTCGATGGCGAAGTTCGTTAACGAGACCAGCATCAGCCGGATTCACGGGCAGGTCTGGCCGCAAGGCGAGCGGGTCATCGTGACCATGTATCACCCCGCCGCCGGGCTGCACAACGACCGGCTGAAAGACGTGATCCGCGAGGACTTCCGCAAGCTGCCCGGCATCATGGAGCAGGCGCAGCGCGGACCGGTCGCCGCCCCCCCGCCGCTCCCTGCTGCGCCCCCCGAAGATACCCTGGCCCTGCTGGACGCCTACGCCGCCCTGGTCGCCACCCCGGAGCCGCCATCCGCTCCGGTCGTCGTGGCCGAGGAAACAGTAAGCGTGGCCGCGCCGGAGCCAACACCCGCCCCGGTCGGTGTGACCGAGGAAGCCGTGATTGTCGCAGCACCAGAGGACGTGCCCCTGCCGGAAGTGCCGCCGATGGGCGGGCCGGTGGCCGAAGCGGTGGGCATCGCTGAAGCGCCCGGCCCCTTCCAGGCGGCTGCCGAACCCGAAGCCGCCCCGCGCCCGCGCCGCACCCGCAAAGCGACCACGCCGGTCGCTCCGGTGGTCGTGGCGGCTGAGCCGGACGACCTCTTCCCGGAGTCCCCGACTGAA
>JBBSEL010000700.1:0-3439 GCA_038239755.1 Chloroflexia bacterium
ACTGCGGAGCCGGGTGCTGTTCGTGCGCTTTTGGGGCTGGTTGGTCTGGATCTATCGCCCCTGGGCGCACACCCATGCCGTACCCTGGGGCTACTGGCTGGTCATTGTCACCCAGGGCGCGCCGGTTTTCCCGATGCGTTGGATGCGGGCGGTGCAGGCGTGGCAGGAGGCGCACCGATGAGCACGCTCCGCCGTCGGCATCGCCTCGTCTGGCATCCTACCTTATCCCGCTTTGTCGGCCCGGCCACCGCCCGCGACCAGGTTGTCGTGGTCAGCGCGGCAGCGGTGGGCCGCGTCTATCAGCAAATGTTTGCCCTCTGGCTTGCGCGCCACGGCCTCGACCCCCTCAAAGCTGATCGCTATGCCGTCGCAGATAGCCTGGTCAGCTATCGCTACGCGCTCCACGCCGAATACCTCGCACGGGGAAGCCCGATCATCCGACCGTGCAGCGCGCGCTGTGGAGCGCTGCCGACGTGCAACTGCTCCCGACGAGCGCGATCCGCCCGTCCCCGAAGCGGCACCGCCCCCAGTGATGGTGCGCGATCGTTTTGTGTTGTGGTAGGTGTGGCGCTAGGCCCCTGGTATTTCTCGACAAATACCCCGGACGGGGCGGGCATGCTGTTTCCGCCCCGACGGGGTCGTAAAGGATGGACGAGGTATGATGATTCACAAGACTTTCAAATATCGGTTGTACCCGAATCAAGCGCAAGCGGCGGCGCTGGTGGAAACCTTGGATCGCTGCCGGGAGTTGTACAACGCGGCGCTGCAAGAACGGCGTGACGCCTGGCAGATGGCCCATAAGTCGTTAAGCTATTACGCACAAAAAGCCGAATTGCCTGCTGTCAAAGAGGTCCGGCCTGAGTATCGCGCGGTGCACTCACAGGTGCTACAAGATGTGGTGTTACGGGTAGACCGCTCTTTTCAGGCGTTCTTTCGCCGGGTCAAGGTGGGGCAGACCCCCGGCTATCCCCGTTTTCAGGGCGCACGGCGCTACAACTCGTTTACTTATCCGCAAAATGGGCATGGGGCCTGGAAAATTGAAGGCAGACAGCTTATACTATCGATGTTGGGCACGTTCCGGATCAAGGTTCACCGGCCTATGGAAGGGACTACGAAAACCTGCACGATCCGGCGTGACGGCGATCAATGGTACGTCGCCTTTAGCTGTGCAGTAGATACCCAACCTTTACCCCCCACGGACAGCGCCGTGGGCATAGATTTAGGCATCACATACTTTGCTGCGTTATCCACTGGTGAAACCGTTGTCAACCCCCGGTTCTTGCGCCGGTCGCTAGCCAAGCTGCAAGCAGCCCAGGCGCAGCTATCCCGGTGCCAGCGCGGATCACATCGGCGGGGCCGAGCGCGGCGCGTGGTGACGCGCTTACATCGGCGGATCCGCAACCAACGAGTGGACTTTTGCCACAAAGCCGCGCGGCGGTTAGTCAATGAGTACGGAACCGTGGTATTAGAAGACTTACGACTAGGCAACATGGTCCAAAACCATAAGCTTGCCCTCTCTATCAGTGATGCGAGTTGGGGCCAATTCATCACCCTCATCACCGTCAAGGCAGGATGGGCCGGGCGGCAGGTCGTATTGGTGAATCCCGCTTATACCTCGCAAACCTGTAGCGGCTGTGGCACGGTGCGTAAGAAAGAGCTTTCCGAGCGGTGGCACTCTTGCGCTTGTGGCACAGAATTAGACCGCGATCATAATGCGGCGATCAATATCCTGCGGCTAGGAAGTAGCCAACGCGCAAGCGTAAAAGCCCTAACAGCATAGGGTACTTCACTATGAAGGCGTAGCCCGGAACTTGCCTTGCATGAGGAGGACGGACCCATGACCTATACCCTGGCCGTCGCCAACCAGAAAGGCGGCGTGGGGAAGACGGTGACCGCAACCGCTGTCTCTGCTGCCCTGGTCGATCAAGGGCTGCGCGTGGTGACGGTGGACCTGGATCCCCAGGCCAGTGCCAGCCGGGCTGCGGGCTTTGATGTATCCCGCCCCTACGCTAGCCTCTATACCCCGATGCGGGAATATATCGCCCACGTTGGGACCCCCGCGATCACGACCGTCTTGCAACCGCTAGAAGCGCGATGGGCCTTGGTCCCGTCGCACATCGATCTGGCGAAAATGGAGCTAGACCTCTTCCATGCCGAGAGCCGCGAGTTTGTACTGCGCGACTTGTTGGGGCCCCTCGCTGGCACAGTCGACTGGATCGTCATTGATTGCCCACCCACCCTGGGGATGCTCACGGTGAATGCCCTGGTCGCCGCCGATGGGGTGCTGGTGCCGCAGATCCCGGACTATGTCAGCAGCCAGGGACTACAGGACCTGGCCGACACGATCGCCCGGCTCTCGCGCCCGCGGATGAACCCGGCCCTCCACGTCGCCGGGGTCGTGTTGACGCGGGTGCGCGCCCACCTGGCGCACCACCAGGCCATTCGGGAGCAGATCGCCGCCTTCTGCGACCACAACAACTTGCCGTTCCTCTCGGCCCCAACCGAGGCCGCCCGCCGCGCGGCGGAAGCCGACCCCAACAGCAACCCGTACGTCGAGATCCCCGACAGTGTGTCGGCAGCGGACGCGGTGGCGGAGGGCATCCCGCTCTCGCGCTACAAAGCAGGCAAGGAGGCGGCACGCGCCTACCGGCGGCTGGCCGCCGTGCTGGCCGAGGAAGAGGTGACCCATGCCGTATAAAGGGCGCAATGCCTTTCTGGACACGATTACGCCCCCCGAGCCGGGGAGCGAACTCGCGGGGGCACGGCTGCTACCGCTCGACACACTGGAGCCGAATCCCTACCAGAGTCGCCAGGTCTTCAATGAGGGCACACTGGCGGAGCTGGCGGCGTCGATCCAGGAGCATGGCGTGCTCCAGCCGATTGTGGTCCGCGCGGTGGGGGACCGCTTCCAGATTGTGGCGGGCGAGCGCCGCAGCCGGGCCGCGCGGCTGGCCGGGGTGTTAGAGATCCCGGCCATCATCCGCGAATTTACCGATCAGCAGGCCGCCTATGCCACGGCGATCGAAAACCTGCAACGCGAGGACCTCGACTTGGAGGATGAGGCGCGGCAGTACCAGCAATTGCTGGCCCTCACGGGCCTGTCGCAGCGCGCGCTAGCGGCCCAACTGGGGGTCAGCCACAACTACATTGCCGAACGGGTACGGCTGCTGGATCGGTCCGATCTGCTGGCCGCCTACCGCAGCGGCAGCCTCACCCTGCGCCAGGCCCTGGGGGCGCTGCGGGAACCATCGACCCCCCCGGTGACTGTAATCCCGGATTACACCGAGGCGGATAGTAGTTCTAGCAGAGAGGATGATACACTACCGGATGATCGTTCTGTAATCCGGGATTACACCAAGGGCGATAGTAAATCAGTCATCCGAGATGACAATCCCGTCGCTACTGCCCCTATCGAACGGGCCGCGCTGGACCGTCGCAC
>JBBSEL010000701.1:0-3437 GCA_038239755.1 Chloroflexia bacterium
CAGGACAGGCGGAATTGGGGCAGAATTGTTGATGCGGGTCCATCGTACCTCTCTCGAATTGCAAGTTCAAGAGATTCTACGAAGACCTGCATCTGTTTTCCAGCTGCCGCTACCATAACCAACCTATAACGCACACCTACCATGTGAGGATACCCAAGAGTTAATCCGACTTCTGATAACTCCCTTTGGACTGCCTCTATCTTAGTTTCCAAAATTGTTACCTTCTCCAATAAAGTCGTATCCTCTATCTGTATACTAGGTGCAATCTCAGATAATCCTCTCCAGATCGCTGTGATCTGGGCTTCTAACATAGCTACCCTCTCAAATAAATTGGAATCTTGTGGCATCAACTGCGTCAGTCTGAATAGACTTAGGCTATTACGCAGCACTTCAGTCTTTAGTGAAACATCATTAAACTCTTCCAATTTCCAATGCGTCTTGATTTCGAGTACTACTTTTACAGATTCAGCAAAGAAAGCAGAGTGTCCAAGAAAGTGAATTTTGGGATAATTATGTGCATCCCATATGACGATGTCAGCTTCATGACTTCTACTACCGATGCCGTAAATCATTCCTCTGCCCAGTTCAAAACGCTTAGGCAAAAGTTCCCGTAGGTACAACCGCAATACAGTCTCCCGGTGACTACCTCGTAACCCTGCGTGATCTATTACCGCCGAATCCGAAGCAGCGAGTAATTGTCGTGCTTTGCTCCTGAAGTACTCTTGAAGAAGCTTTTCAAAACTTGAAACAGCCATAACTCTTCCTTCTGTGTTAATAACCTATAGTTCACCGATCTCTATTTCGTAGTAATATAATCCGACTCTACTTCAAAGTCAATATTGTGGTTAGCAGAAGCCAAAATAAGGGTGCAGTTGGTGCCTGTTCTTTTCCACTTCTTAGGCTCACATAAGCAACACACTCTCAGCAAACTCTCAGCATTCTTTAAGGCGGGGTTAAGTTGGCGCGGCTATGCTAGTATAATAGGGCCAGGAGGGCCGATAGGTGCTGGGAGCGAATGGGATCGTGGAAGCGGAGGCGGGACCGGTGCGGTCCCCGCGTGTGCTGATCATTGATGATGAGCCGGGGATTGTCGATTTCCTCAGTCTGGGCCTGGGCTATGAGGGCTTTCGCACGGTGAGCGCCGCCGACGGGCCGACCGGGCTGCAAATGGCCTTGGCCGACCCGCCCGACCTGATCATCCTCGACCTGATGCTGCCCCGGCTGGACGGGTTCACCCTCTGCCAGCGGCTGCGTCAGGCGTCGGGCGTGCCGGTGATCATGCTCACCGCCCGCGATGAGGTGGAAGATCGGGTGCGCGGGCTGGACCTGGGGGCCGATGATTATCTGACCAAGCCGTTCCAGTTCAAAGAACTGGTCGCCCGGATTCGCGCCGTGCTGCGCCGCCGCTGGCCGGGCTGGGACCCCGCTGAGCGCCTGGGATCGCCCACCCCCACCCTGTTGCACCTTCTGGACATCACCGTGGACACCGGGGCGCACGAGGTGGCGCGGGCCGGGCCGCCTATCGCGCTCAGCGGGCGCGAGTATGCCCTGCTTGAACTGCTCATGCGCCACCCCAACCAGGTCTTGCCCCGCGAGACGATCCTGGACCGGGTCTGGGGTTATAATTTCGGCGGCGACGGCAACATCATCGAGGTCTACATCCGCTACCTGCGGCAAAAGCTGGGGCCGCCCAACCCGATCCAGACCGTGCGCGGCGTGGGCTACCTGATGAAGACGCGGCGCGAGGAGGCAGGCGGTGATTAGTCTTTTGCGTGCCCGGCTGACCACCCTGCGCTGGCGGCTGACCCTGTTCTACTGCGGCTTGCTGGCGGTCCTTCTGTTGGGGTTGGGCCTGTTCGTCTATAACCGGCTCGACTCGTCGTTGCGCGCCACCGCCGAACGCCAATTGCAGGACCAGGCGACCTTCCTGACCGACGATGTAGGGGTCCGCACCTTTGCTGATGCGCTGACGACACCGGGCACGCCGCCGGGCGTGGCCGACAAACTGCGCGCTGTATTGGTGAGCCAACGCACCCGCTACACCACAGCCATATATATCGCCGTGCTCGATGCCCAGGGGCAACCTATCGTGACCAACGAGTTGAGCAGGGCGGATCTCGCCAAGCTCAAAGCCAGTGGGGTGGGCGATCCGCGCAACAGTGTCAACGCGAACCCCAAGTTTGTGGACCCTCCCATCCCGCCCGAACTGGTGGGCGGGGACTTCCATCCGGTCCCGCCCACGCTAGCCCTCTTGAAAACCGCCATCGGGGCGAAGGAAGGCACGTTCTACCCGACGATCCTCCAGCGGTCGGCGCAAGCAGGCGGGACGCAGGCCGACGGGATGGCGTTGCTGCTGGCGATCCGCGCCAGTGATCCGCAGGACCCGAAGGTACCGGGGTCGGAGGTCGTCGGCTACCTGCAACTGGCGGCCTCCCTCGCCGATACCGAAAATACATTGACTTCCCTGGCGGCGCTGCTGCTGATCGGCCTGCTGGGGACGGTCGGGCTGGCCCTGCTGTTTGGCCTGCCCCTGGCGCGGCTGGGACTGCGCCCGTTGACCGACATGGCCGCCACGGCGACGCGCATCGGGGGCGGCGACCTGACCCGGCGGGTCCGTGTGCCGGGGCGGGTGACGGCGCAGGCCGCGCCCACCGACGAGGTGCAACAACTGGCCCTGGCGTTTAACACCATGCTCGACCGGATCGAAGCCGCGTTCCGCGCCCAGCAGCGGAGCGAAGCCCGCACCCGGCAATTCGCCGCCGACGCCTCGCACGAATTGCGCTCACCGCTGACGGTACTCGGCGGCTATCTCGAAGTGCTGCAAATGGGGGCGAAAGACGACCCCGCTCAGGCGGCACGCATTCTCCAGGCCATGCAGCGCGAGAACGATCGGCTGGGGCGGCTGGTGGTGGATCTGCTGCTGCTCACCCGGATCGACACGAACGGCGCGGCCCAATTGCACCCCGCGCCCCTCGCCCTGGCCGAAGTGGTCACCCGCGCCGCCGACAATATGCGCCTGCTGGCCGGGGGGCGGACTCTGGCCCTCACCCACGACGAGGCCGGGGCCGCCTGGATGCGGGGCGATGCCGACCACCTCTACCGGGTGCTGGTCAACCTGATCGACAACGCCATCCGCTACACCGGCCCCACCGGGCGGATCACCCTCACCCTGGACCACGCCCCCGCGCCGGGCGATCCGCTGGCCCCCCCCTGGCTGCGCCTGCGGGTAAGCGACGACGGCTGCGGCATCGCCCCGGACGATCTGCCCCACATCTTCGACCGCTTCTACCGGGCCGACCCCTCGCGCGCCCGGCAAACGGGCAACGCCGGGCTGGGCCTCGCCATCGTCAAGAGCATCCTGGAGGCCCACGGCGGCACGATCACCGTCGCCAGCCCGCCGGACGCGGGCACCTGCTTTACCCTCTTACTCCCGGCCC
>JBBSEL010000702.1:0-3430 GCA_038239755.1 Chloroflexia bacterium
ACACAACGGTCCCCCGCCTTTCTCTGCGTCAAAAGCTGACTGCTGACTGCTGACTGCTGATTTCTACGGCCTACCGGTACGCTGCCGCCTGCAAATTGAAGAGGTCGGCGTAGGTGCCGCCGAGAGCGAGGAGTTCTTCGTGGCTGCCCGACTCGGCGATGGCACCGTGTTCGAGGACGAAAATGCGGTCGGCCAGGCGGACGGTGCTGAAGCGGTGGCTGATGAACAGGGCCATTTTGCCCTCGGTCAGCGCCTTCATCCTGGTGAAGATCTCGTACTCGGCGCGGGCGTCTAGGCTGGCGGTCGGCTCATCGAGGATCAGGATCTCGGCATCACGCATGAAGGCGCGGGCCAGGGCGATCTTCTGCCACTCGCCACCAGAAAGCTGGAAGCCCTCATCGAACCAGCGGCCCAGCGTCGTATCGTACCCCTTCGGCAGCTTTGTGATCACGCTGTCGGCCCCGCTCTTCACCGCCGACGCTTCCACCCGTGCCTGGTTCTCCATTTCGGGCAGCCGCCCCACGCCGATATTCTCGCGGGCGCTGAAGTAGTAGGTCACGTAGTCCTGGAAGATCACTCCGATGGCGGACTGGAGATCGGCCAGGTCATATTCGCGCAAGTCGTGGCCGTCCAGCAGGATCTGGCCCTCGTCGGGGTCGTAGAGCCGGGTGAGCAGCTTGACGATGGTTGTTTTGCCCGCGCCGTTCAGGCCGACCAGTGCCACCGCCTCATCAGGTCGGATGTAGAAGCTGACGTGTTGCAGCGCCGGGGTGGTCTTGCCAGGGTAGGTGAAGCTCACATCGCGGAACTCGATCCCACCCTGGAGCGGCAGGCGGAGCGGGCGCGGGTCGGGTGGACTCTGGATGCGCGGCGTGTGGTCCAGGAACTCGTAGAGGTTGGTCAGGTAGAGGCTGTTCTCATACATGTCGGATAGGCCACTGAGAATGCCCTGGAAGCTTGATTGCACCTGGACGACCGCCTGGCTGTAGAACGTCAGGTCGCCCAACGTGAAGCGCCCGATGATCGTCTGCAAGGCGACATAGAGATAGGTGCCGCTGGTGACCAGGGTGGTCAGGCTGCCCCAGACAAAGCCCATGATGTAGCGGCGCACCACCAGGACGCGGTTCTCCTGGTAGAAGCGCAGCGAAATCTCTTGCCAGCGCGCGATGAACATGTCGCCCAGGCCGAACAGCTTGATCTCTTTGTTGTAGGTGTCGCGGGTCAGCAGGTCGAGGTAGTAGCTCAGGCGGCGGCGGTCGGGCGATTGGCGGCGCGACATCTGATAGCCTTGCCAGCCGTAGCGCGAACTGGCGATGAAGCTGGGGATGGGGGCGAGCAGGGCGATCAAGGCCACGAACCAGCCCAGCCGCCCGATCAGCGCGATCATACTGAGGAAGGTGATCGACGAGCGCAAGAGGCCGAAGAGTTGCTCGACCATACCGACCGGGCGGTAGCCCGCCTCGCGTTGCGCCTGCTGGAGCGAGTCGTAGAACGTGGGGTCCTCGAAAAAGCTCAGGTCGAGCCGGTTGGCGTGCTGCATGATCATCAGTTGCACGCGCCGGGCGGTCAACTCCTGCAACGCCTGCTGGTTGATGTTGCGCACCGTCTGGAGCAGCGAACTGCCTAATAAAATGCCGAGTTGGAGCAGCACCAGTTCGATAACCACCTGGGCGTGGGGCGCGTCGCCTTTCGCGGCCACGGCGGCGACCACGGCATCGATCAGCAGCTTGCTGATCCAGGCGGTGACGGCGGGCAAAAAGCCGAACAGGATCGAAAAAACCGCCATGCCGATGGTGTAGCCCCGGTTCGACTCCCAGACGAGGGAGAGGGCGCGGGGCACCCCGGCCATCGTCGCTTGTTGCTTGCGTCGCCATTCGGCCAGGCGTTGCCGCCAGGTGGAGGGAGTAGGGTCTTCCGGGGGGGTGGCGTTGGGGCCGCGTCCGTTGCCGTTGAGGGCGCGAGCCATCCGCCGGGGGGAAACAGGATCCATAAATGTGTGTACCTTCTTTATCTAAATTCTCACTGTAAAGTATACCGCACACACAGTTTATGCGCCTCTCCCGTTCGGGGCACGCACAGATCGGCTAAATGGCGGGGCGCGCTGTCAACGGATTAGGAAACGGATTAAACGGATTTGCTTTTCATAAGCCAATACGTTCGCTAATCATGCGGCGGTGAGGTGGAACTCGGTCGGATGAATGCGGCCCAGGCTCGCGACCTGCTGGAAAATCCGCTGAATTAAATTCCCGTAAGGCTTTTCCGGCAGCAGTTTTATTTCATAGATTCTCTATCCATTTCCTTATTTTCCTATGTTGTGGGAGGAGGAGAGAAAGCGACTGTCAAAGTTGCTAAACGTCAAAAATACATCTCACGACCTCTGGTTATTAAAGCGTTTTCCCCAAAAGAGAGGGGGAGGGATACCTTTAGGAGGTGATACCATGAACATCAACCTGACGCGGCAGCTTGAAACGTATATCCAGCAGAAGGTAGCGAGCGGCTACTATAACAACGCGAGTGAGGTCATCCGCGAGGCCCTGAGATTGCTAATCGAGCGCGAACAGGCGCGTGAGCAGGAGCACGCCGCAAAAATAGCAGGGCTTCGCCCGGCGATCCAGGAGGAACTAGATAACCTGGTCGAACCGTGGGAACGTGCAGAGGAAATCACACACACGGCAAAGGTAGAGGCGACGACAATGGTGATCTTTGATGGCCGTCCCGGTTATGGTGACGTAGAATATCTACAATGGTGCGATGACAACCGAAACAACGGGTTCGTCCTCAATGCGTTAAAGCAACTTAGTGGCTTACAGGGGAAGCTGCACAAAGCATACTGCGGCACTATCACGAGCGCAAAGCGGACGAACTGGACAACTACCACCTATGATAAGATATGCTCGCTAGACAGACAGGAACTGATCAACTGGGCACATCAACATAAACGTGATAGCAGTTCGTGTCAGTGTATGCGGCGTAACGGTTAGGGTCTGAAAAGAATAACTTCCTCCACTGACCCAGACAGCATTTACCTCCAGGTGGGCAATACCTTCGCCAAATTTGAACAATGGGGTCGGAGCCGGGCGCACCTCCTGCCTGAAATTAAATACGGTCCCGCCGCAGCGGGACCGTATTTAATTTCTTTCGCTCACCTTTACACTGCACTCCCGGTCATGCCTGGCAATTGGCGTAGGTATTGATAAGCGCAAATCCGTTTAATCCGTTTCCTAATCCGTTGACAGCGCCCGTGTTAGCTCAACGGTTTGTCTAACTGGGGCTGGCTGGCGAAGAAGTCTTCGTAGAAGCGCACGCTGTAGGCGGCGAGGAGTTCTTCGATCCGCTCCAGGTTGGAGGCGGTGATGATCAACCCGGCGTGGTGAAGCCGGTCCAGCCGCCAGACGATTTCGGGGTCGTTGTAGGCGTAGGTGTCGGGGTG
>JBBSEL010000703.1:0-3428 GCA_038239755.1 Chloroflexia bacterium
CGTGGACCATACGGACCAGCCGTTGGGCCTCGGCCTCGGCCACCGGCTGCCCGAAATCGGTCAGTCGGGAGTAGCGCCGCCCGTCGTCGTCCAACGCCGGGTCGGGGCGGGCGGCGGGCTCCCCGATCAACCCCCCGGCCAGCAGCCGCTTGATCGACCCATAGAGCGTGCCCGGCCCCAGCCGGACCTCGCCCCCGGTGCGCGCCGTCACCTCTTGCATAATCCCGTAGCCGTGCCGCTCGCTGTCGGCCAGCGCCAGCAGGATATGGAACACCGCCGGGGTCAGCGGCAGCCAGGCGTCCGGGTTTCCCTCGATATTTTGCAATGGTGGGCTTTCGGCAGCAGTTGGACAAAACCAACGCTAAAGAGTTACAGAGGATTATCCAGCCCTCCATAGATGCCCAGGAGGGCCGAATATCGGAGCGTAAAACGCCAGATCGCGCACGCCGCGCCAACCAGGGCGTCATGGAGGCAATTACCGTGCGCGGCGACCCTGGCGCTGGAGCAGCCCACCGGCCAGCAACGCGAGTCCGGCCAGTCCGGCCCAGGGTAGCCAGGGCGGCACGCCCGGCCCTTGTCCGGTGGGCGGCATCGTGTTACTACCCCCGGTCATGTTACCCATGCTGCCACCGGCACCGGCAGCCGGTGCTCCAACGGCAGCGAGCGTGGTGATGTCCCCGCACGCGGTGTAGGTGTTAATCGCTTCTGGAGACTCGTGCAGGTTGATCGCGTAACTACTCGCCAGCAATGTGGTCAAAGCGACCGGGACGGTCGTGTCAGACTGACCGTTAGTCACCGGATTCAGGGGATAGGCGGGCTTGGGATCGAGGGTGGAGCAGGTGCCCTGGTGAATGTGGGCCGGGTGGTTATGCTCCATCGGCATGGCTCCGCCCATCTGGATCACCACTCGCACCTGGTTCACGCCCACCGTGGTCAGGGTGGCAGTGCCAAAGTCGCCCGACCCGTTCAACTCGTTCAACTTGAGCGTCAGGGATTCGCTACTGCTCGGCCTGACGCTCAGGAAGGAGACTGGGGAGTGGGCACCAGACAGGGTGCTCACCTGATTCCGCCCACTCGGGGGAGATGCCGCCGCAGGCTGGCCCGCAACCCCTAACAGGGTCAGCACGCCGAGAATGCTCAACCCTATGATCCAGCGCTGTATCCGCATGAACATACCCTCCTTATCGAAATCGAAAACGCTAGGCCGCGACAAAATGGCGAACCGGGCTGCCACCGCCCCTGGCAGAGCGCCCCCAGCCCCTGTAGCAACACGGCCCTGGTTGATCTCGCCGCTGGCGTAACGGCGCTGCCAGATTTGGGGGGCATTCTGCTCCCTCGTGGACGATCGTCCATTCTCTCCGCGTAGCCTTGAATGATATATCGTCTAACGATATAATAGTTGATTCCACCCATCCTGTCAAGCAGTGGTTTACCAACGTTCGAGCTTTGAGATCGCCGGTCCAAGCCCCAGCCGGGTTGGGCTGGCGTCCGGCAGGCGCAAAGCCCGGACGGGGCGGTCATCCGAGAATTTCAGGCAGTGTCATTGACAGGGAGACGGAGCGGGTGCTATAATGACGCTTGCAGACTGTGGGAGAGACCGCGCGCATTGATGAGCCGCGGCGCCGAAGGGGCAAGGGCACCATACGGGAGTGGCAAACACCTGTACGGACCGACCCGAAACTCTCAGGTATCCCGAACCATAGTCGGCTGCACTCCTCTGGAGAGTTCCGCCCTGGAGGCGGACACCCACGCGGCAAGCCCATGGGGCGAATCTTGCAGGTGCCAAGGACAGAGGAAGCCACACGGCTTCCGGCTGTCCATTTTTATTACCCCATCAAAGACGAGGAGGAGACACTTTGAAGAAGACCCCGTTAAACGCGGTCCACCGGCAGCTTGGAGGCCGGATGGTGGAGTTCGGGGGCTGGGAGATGCCGGTACAGTACAAGGGCATCCTGGAAGAGCACAAGGCGGTGCGCGAACGAGTGGGCATCTTCGACACCACACACATGGGTGAGTTCGTGGTGCAGGGACCCGACACCGTGGCCCTGCTGCAATATGCCACCACCAACGACGTGGCGAAGCTGAACTCCGGCCAGGCGCAATACTCGTTCTTCTGCAACCCCGAAGGCGGGGTGGAAGACGATTGCCTGGTCTACCAGTTCATGGACCACCACTATATCGTGGTGAACGCCGCGCCGCTGGAGGCCGACTTCGCCCGCCTGCAACGGCTGGCCGAAGAAAAGAGCTTTGATGTCACCCTCCACAACTTCTCCGACGACACCGGCAAGCTCGACATCCAGGGGCCGGAAGCCGCCGCGCTGCTGCAACGCTTCACCAGCACCGACCTGAGCCAACTCAAATATTACTACGCCACCCAGGGGCCGGTCGATGGCATCCCCTGCCGCATTTCGCGCACCGGCTACACCGGCGAGGATGGCTTCGAGCTATTCTTCCCCCTTGATGCCAACGAGCAGATGTGGAACCTGTTCCAGCAAAACGGGGCCGAGCCGTGCGGCCTGGGGGCACGAGATGTCTTGCGCCTGGAAGCTAGCCTGCCGCTGTCGGGCAGCGATGTGGCCCCGCCCGCCAATCGGAACCCGATCTGCGCCGGGTTCAGCCGCTTCGCCCGCCTGGACAAAGACGGCGATTTCGTGGGACGCAAAGCCCTGGAAGGGGCCGCCGCCGACGGGGGCTGCACCGAGCGGATGATCAACTTCGAGATGACGGCGCGGGGCGGCGTGGCCCGCCACGGCCACCCGATCACTACGTCCGACGGCACCACCGTGGGCGAGGTGACCAGCGGCTCGTTCAGCCCGTCGTTGAACAAGAACATCGGCATCGGCTGGGTGCGCGCCGATCTCGCTGCCCCTGGCACCGACCTGGCGGTGTTGATCCGCAATCAGCCCGTGGGCATCCGCGTCGTCAAGCGCCCGATGTACAAGCGGGCGAAATAGGGGTCAGGAATCAGGGATCAGGGATCAGTCTGTCGATCCTTATTCCTGACCCCTGACCACGGATCCCTAATCACTAACCATTACCGCAGGAGGACGGAACCCGATGAATAACCCCCGCGATTGCAAGTACACCAAGGACCACGAATGGGTCCGCGTGGAGGGAGATACGGCGACGATGGGCCTCGCCGATTATGCCCAGAGCCAGTTGGGCGATATGGTCTTCGTGGGCGACCTGCCCGAGAAGGACGCGACGATCACGCAGGGCGAAAGCGCCGGGGCGCTCGAAAGCGTGAAGGCAGCGGCGGATTTCTACGCACCACTGAGCGGCACGGTGCTGGAGCGCAACGAGGTCCTCTTTGACGACCCCGGCCTGTTGAACCGCGACTGCTATGGTGAGGGGTGGATTCTCAAGATCCAGCCGTCGAATATGGACGAACTGAACAAGCTGATGAGCGCCGAGGAATACGACGAGTA
>JBBSEL010000704.1:0-3423 GCA_038239755.1 Chloroflexia bacterium
CGCCGGGCCAGCCGGGCGCGAGCCGCGCGGTCTACGCCGATCGATGACGTTTGCGGGAATAGGCGGGTCCGTGCAAGATTTATACCCCTGCCGTGTTCGTCCGGCGCGGGATCGGCGGCCCCGCTACCGCGTCAGGATTTTAGGGGGAACACGCAAACAAGGCCGCTCAACCTCGGCTGAGCGGCCTTGTCTATCGGGTATTCGTCTAGCTGTGGAGGGGCTTGAGCGCTTCGGCCTACTTGAGCAGTTCGTTCAACAGCACCTCGGCGGCCTTTTCCTGGCTCTCGGTGGCGTTGAACACGCCCGTCTCGCCGTCGATGTGCTGGGTGAAGAAGGGGATGGCAACCGCTTCGGCCATCGGCATCATCTTCAGCGCCGTCACGATCTGCTTGGTCATCTGCACCCCGCGCATCCCGCCCGACTGCCCGCCGTAGCTGACAAAGCCGACCGGCTTGTAGTTCCACTCTTGAACGAGATAATCCAGGGCGTTGACCAGCGGCGCGGGCGTGCTGTAGTTGTATTCCGGGGTGACGAAAATAAACGCATCGGCCCGTGCGACCACGGCGCTCCATGCTTTGGTATGGTCGTGCTGGTATTGGCGCAGCCGAGGATGGATGGGTTCGTCAAATACCGGGAGGTTGATTTCGGCCAGATCCACGAATTCAACATTGAATTTCCCGTGGTTGCGGGCAACTTCTAAAAACCAGGCGCTGGCGGCGGGACCGACCCTGCCCTCGCGGGTGCTGACGCTGATGATGTGTAAATTTAACATGCGATCTTCTTCTTCCTTTCCAAACCGTCCGATCCGGCACGGCTGCGGCGCAGCAATACCGAACAGGCGGCAAACAGAGCAGATTTAGCCCCAGGGCCACGAGGTCAACTGGCGCAGGGTGGGGGTCAGGTTCGTTTCTTCGTAGTCGAGATGGGTCAGCAAGTGGTCGGACAGCGCCCGCAACGCCCCGGCCAATTCGGCGCGGGCCGCCGCATCGCTCACGATCCGTCCGGCAGCGGCCTCGACCGCGTCCAGATAGTTGGAGACGAGCAGGTGGTCCGCCTCCAGCTTGTCGATGACCGGGCAGAGCGCCGGGTTGATACGGCGCAGGCCGGGGAACAGCGCCGCGTCCTCGTGGTGGTGGTGCCCATGCACAAAGCTGCAATAGCGGATGCACCCGGCCCGCAGGCTCCACAGCAGGCTGGTCGTGGACAATTCTTTGATCTGGGCCTGTAGCTGCGGCGCGGGCACCCCGCTGACCACCTGCTCGATCAGGTCGCTCAACGTCGTGAGATTGCTGCGCAAGATCCCGTGAATCCAGAGCAGATCGCGCACCAGCGGCCCATCGTCGGCCCCAGGCCGTTTCTCCCGTGTGCTCATCCCCGCGACTCCTCATCTCCGGCGCGCTCTAGATCGCGCATGAATCCCCTTCGCACACCCCGCTATCGGCGGTCGCCGCCCCCACCGCGACCAGCGGATGGGACTCGGCCCAGGCTTGCTCCAGGGCACCCAGCAGCACCTCGGCGGATTGCGCGCCGGAGATGCCGTAGGTTTCGTCAATGGCGAAGAAGGGCACGCCGCGAATCCCGAAGGCCCGCGCCCGCGCCTCATCGGCCTTCACCGCATCGTCATAGGCCGCACTCGCCAGCACGGCGCGGGCCTCGTCGGCATCGATCCCGACTTCGGCGATAAGCCGCACCAGTGTGTCGGGATCGTCAATGGTGGCCCCTTCGGTGAAGTAGGCGTGGAGCAGCCGTTCCTTGGCCGCGTCCTGTTGCCCCTGTTCTGCGGCGAGGTGGATCAGGCGATGGGCGTCCCAGGTGTTGCTGTACCGCGCCGTGTCCAGGTGATACTCCAGCCCCTCCTGGGCGGCCAGGGCGCTGACCTGCGCGGTCATCGCGGCGGCTTGCTGCGGGCTGACGCCCCGTTTGCGGGCCAGCATTTCGTTGGTGCTCAGCCCCGATTGGCGCGGCGCGTCGGGGTCCAACTGGTAGCTGCGCCAGACCACTTCCACCTGATCGCGGTGGGCGAATTGGGCCAGGGCGGTTTCAAAGCGCCGCTTGCCGATATAGCACCAGGGGCAAACGACATCCGACCAGATTTCCACTTTCATCGTTTGGTAACTCTCTTTCGTGATAAAACTTCTGCTTGTGCCAACCGGCCCGGTAGTGGTGGGGCAACAATGCCGCGCCGACCGCAAGCCGGGTTGATGCGTCTAAGTGTAAACTATCCAGATATGAACCTTCGGGGCAAAAAAACAGACCGGATCAGAGGGCGCCGTCCCCGGTCAGGCGCGATAGCAGCCGCTCCAGCAAGCGTCGCTCGTCGGGGGTATAGTCCTCCAACAATGCCTGCTCGAAGGTCTGCATCACCACCCGGCCTGCCTCGTAGCGTTGCTGCCCGGCGAGGGTCAGTTCGGCGCGGACGCTGCGCCGGTCGTCGGGATCCTGGGCGCGGCGCACCAGCCGCTCGGCTTCCAGGCGGTCTACCAGTTGGGTGACATTCGACCGGACGCAGGCCAGCCGCTCGGCCAGTTGCCCCAGCGTCAGCTCTCCATCCGATTCGGCCAGGTGCCGCAACGCACTCCACTTGGCAACCGACAGCCCGACCGCGCTCAGCGCAACGTCTAGCCGCGCCTCGGTGGCCTTGCCCCCCTGAAGCAAACTATGGATCAGGTGCAGCGCATCGCAACTAACAATTTCCCCGGTTTTGTTCATAGATGAATTATACCCGAACGGCGCGGCAGCGTCAAGCACCACACGGCGACGGATATAAAGCGGAAGCCTGCCGACCGTGTGCGGGAAGGGGACAAAGATGTTGTATACTGATAGAGGTGCTGCCGTGTCTGCCACGCTCTACGTCAGCCTTCGGTTTCTCACCCTCCCAACCATTGCGGCCAGCAAAAGGAGTATCATCTCATGCCTCGGATACAACGTTTTGTCCAGTTCCTCACCGTCTGCACCGCGCTGCTGGCGGGAGGCGTCTTGTTGATGATGGGGGGTCGCTCCGCCCATGCCGGTCCCCCCCTCGACAAGCCCCAACCGCCCCTGCACCCGGCCAACCCGCTCACCAGCCAGACCATCCTCGGCTTCCCCCTGACTACTACCGTCGAAGACTCCGGCCAGATGGATATTCGCTACCGTGACCCAGCCGAAAACCAGTTCTTCGGGGGCGATGCCGAAGGGGTCTATCTGTGGCTGAACATCGGCGGTGTGACCACGGTGTTCGGCCCCGCCTCGGTCCCCGCCGGGAACGCGGCCAACCCCTATACCCCGCTCAGCAATGCGCTGACTGGCACCGGCACCCCCGCCGATCCCTGGGTGATCACCACGGTTAACCAGGTGCCCGGCACCAACCTGCGGCTGATCCAGCACACCACCTATGTCAACGGGGCCGAGTTCACCAACCTGCGCTTCGCCGTACAGCAAATC
>JBBSEL010000705.1:0-3422 GCA_038239755.1 Chloroflexia bacterium
GGGGCGGCGCTGCGCCGTGCTGAGGGGGGCCGCCAGCACGCAATTCTGCACCCGCGCCTGGGCCAGCACGATCTCCATGCCACTCTCTACGACCCCGTCGCCCTGGCCTTTCCAGTAGATCGCCGCCCGCTCCTGCAAGCGCACCGCGCCGTCGGTGGCGCACTCGCCCTGCCGCCGTTCCAGTACCGTCAGGCGGGTGTCGTCGGGGTAGGCGGCGACGAGGTAGTAGATCAGCGGATGGCCGGTGCTATCGCCGGATCGGGCCGGGACCGCTTTGGTGATCGTCTCGGTCAGGATGATCTCGCGCCCCTGGCAATCGAGGGCATAGCCGGGGCTGATCACCACCTGCCGATCGCCCTTCGCCCCCTGCACGGCGAAGCCGAGGGCGATGCCCCAGTTATGGAGGCTGCGGTTGTGGAGCCAGCGCAGTTCGCGCTGCACCGTGGCCGCCTCGTTCAGGTCGGCGGCTTGGAGGCGTTCGCCATCAAAATAGGTGACGCGGCTCAGGTCGGGGATGTCGGCCTGGCGGGCGGCGAAGGCGCTGGGGTCAATCATGGGGTCGGCTCCTGAAGGTTTGTACGAGCAAATAAATTTAATGGGCTGGACGTAGTGAGCGTCCCGGTGAAGCGCCGCGCGATCAGGCGGATCAACCATTCCCAGCGCGGCGGCGGCGCGCAGCCGTCGACCGGCTCCACCCCCATCCAACTAACCTGCAAGACGGGCTGCAAGGGCTGGCGGGCGCTGCGGCTGAGGGTACTAAGCAAGCTGACTGAACTGCCGCCCGCTATCCCGACCGGGCCGGAGGCCTGGGCAGCCAAGAGCAGCCGGAAGCGGAAGCCGCCCGCCTGCTCCTCGGCCACCGAAAGGATGGGGAAGAATCGGTCCAACGCCGCCAGTAGGAGGGGTTGGACGGACGGAATCACTAGGGTCGCCTCGTAATACGGCGTGCCGACAAACCCACCATCGCGGGTGTCCACCCAGGTCTGGAGGCCGAGGGTGTGCGGCTCCTGATCGCTCCCCTCCACTTGCCAGAGTTCCCACGCCTGCTCCTGCGGCGTGACCCCGGCGGCGATGTGCGGGCGGGTTTGCGCCGGGGCATAAGTGCGCCCGCTCAGGTCCAGCGATCCCTCGTCGATCAGGCCGTTTTGCAAGCGCACCATCAGCAGGGGCACATCCAGCCCCAGGCGCACCGCATCGGCCCGCTGCCAGGCGAAGGCGGGGCGTTCGCGGCCCGGCCCGTCGCCCCCATCGGTGCAGGGTGCCCATTCCTGCCCGGCCTCGCGCCGCCCCAGGTCGGCATCGTAGCGCATGACCAGGGTGATCGGCGTGTTGGCGGGGAGCGGGCAACCCCCCTGCGGCCCCCCGACCGCGTGGCTGGCGGTCAGCACGATCTCGTGCCCGCGCGCATCGTAGGCCAGGCCGGGGGCGATCAGCACGGTATTGCTCCCCGGCGGCCCCATCTGCACCGAGAAACCGAGGGCGATACCCCAGGTGTCGTGCAGTCCGACCACGTGGAGGCCCCGCAGCGCGGTCAGGTTGTCGTACTCGTCTTGCAGGTCGGCGGCCTGGAGGCGCTGCCCCTGGTAGTGGCGCAGGCGAAAACCGAACGATCCGGCGGGTGTTTCAGGCATGGTTACAGCACCTCAATCGTATGGGTGCCCGCCACCACCAGTTCGAGGGGGCCGACACACAGGTTGCCGCACTGGGCCGGGCCGCCGTTGCCGATCAGGTCCAGCCGCAGCACATGGTCCACGCCCGCCACCCCGTCGAGCACCTGCAAAATCTCGGAGCGGTAGACATCGCGCCCGAACGGCCAGCCGGGCGGGGTCGGTGGGGGCGGTGGGATAGCGGGCGGCGGAGTCGGGGTGGGCGCCAGCAGAGTCAGGCCGGGTGCGGGGCTGCCGCTGTTCGCACTGGACTGCGCAGGCGGGGGGGGCGCGGCGACCTGGATCGCGGCTGGTCCCCCGGTCAGGGGGTGCAAAAAGGCGTTCAGGGCGGCGATCACGTCGGCACGGACCCGTTCGCGGCTGGCCCCCGGCAGCGTTTGCACCTGGGCCTGCACCTGGACGACGACATATTGCGGCCCGACCACCCGCACCTGCGTGCCGAGCAGGCGGCGGCGGCCCAGGTATCGGCGCACGCTGTCCAACAAGCCCGCGCTGGGTTGCGGCTGGTTACTCTGCGCGTCGGGCACGATGATCACCGTGACGATACCGGGCGCGGAGAAGCAGGGGTAGGCGGGGTGGCGACCCGGCCACGCTTTGGTGCGGGCAATAGCGGTGCCGGGGGTCGCCAGGGCCAGCGTCTCGTAGTCGGCCCCGGTGATGGCGCGGGTGGGGGCCTGGAGGGCCAGCACGGCCCGCCCAGCAGCATGGGTCAGCGTCTCGGCGGCGGCTCCCGCCTCCAGCGGGCGGAAGGTGGCGACCGTGCCCGTCGCGTCCGCGCCCAGGCTTCCAACAGTCGCGGCGTAGTGCGCGGGGTGCTGCTGCTCCCAGACCGACCCTGGATCAGCCTCGAGCAGCGCCCGCAGGCCAAGCGCGGTCACGGCGGCCCCAAAGTCGGCGGGGTCGAACAAAATCCAGTTGCGCAGGGTGGGCGCGAGAGTGAGCGGCTGCCCGGCGCGGAGCGTGCCCACCCCGGCGGTGGTGGCGTGATAGCGGGCGACAATCAGCGCGCCTGCGGGGGGGATGCGCCCCTGGTCGCCGTTGCCAAAGGTGATTGCGCCCGTCGTTTCGTCTAGCAAGATGTGCGGGCTGCGGCCATCGGAGGCGTCCAGGGCCGGGCGCTCGTGCCAGGGGTGCCACTGCTGGTCGGCCAGGGGTCCATCCGGCGGTTCCAGGGTGTAGAGATCGAGCGAATGGCCCGCCACCTGCGGCAGCGGCAGGCGGAAGCGTTGCCCCGGCGTGTTGCTGCTGCGCCCCAGCACCAGCAAATCGAGGACAATGGCCCCGTCGGTGGTCGGGTCGGGAGCCTGGTAATAGAGTACCCCCACGTCGGGCACCCGGTCATGCCCCCCGGCGACGAATTCCAACGCGCTAATCCGGCCCGCCCCATCCACGGCGAATTTTATTCGCGCCCTGCCCGGCGTGGGCGGCGGGGTGCCGGTGACGGTCGCCCCGGCGGCGATGGGGTAGGCCACATGGCGGGGTACCGCCTGTTCCAACTGGGCGGCGTTGAGGGTGACGCTCGCCACCTGGGGCGGCGAGTCATACGCGCCACTCGCCAGCCGGGCGCGCAGGTAGTAGCGGGCCGGGCCGCCCCTGCCCGCATCCAGCAGGGCCATCGCGGCGGGCAGGCGGAGCGTCACCCCGCCGTCCAGGGTCAGTGCCCGCGTCTCGTCGCGCACGGCGGGCGGGGCCAGGTCGGTCCAGCCGCCTGCACCGTAGAACTGCCAGGTCAATTGGGCGCTGTGGTGCTGCAAC
>JBBSEL010000706.1:0-3421 GCA_038239755.1 Chloroflexia bacterium
CCCCGGCTCTCATAACTCTTTAGCACGCTGTTGACATCGAAGCCCTGGCCGTTATCACGGACCTGGATCATCCAATCGGACTCCAGTTCCTGCATCCGTACTTCCACCTGGGTCGCTTTGCCGTGCTTGCGGATGTTGCCCAGGGCTTCTTGCACGATGCTGAAGGTGGCCTGTTCGACGGGGGTGGGCAGGCGGCCTTTGCAGCCTTCGGCCAGCAGGGTATATTGCGTGGTGCTGCCCTGGCTGAGTTGCTGGATATAGGTTTCGAGCGCGGCCCGCACGCCCCGCGTTTCCAGGGCCAGGGGGCGCAGTTCAAACTGGAGAGTGCGGATCTGGCGCGTGGCCCGGCGGGCCAGGTTTTCCACCCCTTCTAGCTCCGCGCGGGCGCGGGTCAGGTCCAGGACGAGCAGGCGGCGGGTGATTTCGAGGCCCATGCTGATCGCGGCGAGGTCTTGTGCCGGGCCGTCGTGGAGGTCGCGGGCCAGGTTCTTGCGCACCTCTTCTTCGGCGGCCAGCAGCCGTTCGTGTTCTTCGCGCAGGCTGCGGAAGAGGCGGGCGTTGTCCAGGGCCACGGCGGCTTGCCCGGCCAGGGTGGTCAGCAGCGCCAGGTCGTTGGTGGTGTAGGCCGCGCTGTCTTGTTTGTTCAGCACTTCCAGCACGCCGATCACCTGCCCGCGCACCAGCAGCGGGACGCACAGCGCGGCGCGGGTGCTGAAGCCGCTGCTGGCATCCACCTCGGCCAGGAAGCGGGGGTCGTTGCGCAGGTCGTTGACAATCGCCGGGCGTCCGGTGCGGGCCACCCATCCGGCCAACCCCTGGTCGAGCGGGATGCGGAAGCGGCGCAATTCGTCTTGCTTTTCGCCCAGCGGGATCTCGAAGATCAGTTCGCGCCGATCCTCATCGAGCAGCATCAGGGTGCAGGCTTCGCTGCGCAGCGCGGTCTGTGTCACCCCCACCATCGTCGAAAGCAAGACGCTCAGTTCCAGGGTGGCCCCCATCGCCGTGGCGACTTCGTAGAGCAGGCTCAGTTCGGTCAGGCGCTGGCGGGTTCGCCCCAGGGCGCGCTGGGTCGCCAATGCCCCCCCCGCCGCCGTGACCACCAGGCCGAGCGTCTCGCGCCCTGCCGTGGTCAGCACCCCATCGGGCCGCAGCGCCAGGACCAGCACCCCTTGCAAATAGCCCTCGGCGGGCAGCACGGCATAAAGGAGGGTCTTTCCGCCCCCGTTGGTCCCGCTGCTCTCGGTCCAGACGACCGATTCCGGGGTGGGCATACGCCGCACTTCGCCTTCGTCGCTGAGGGTGGGGAGAATCTCGATTGCGGCCTCGCGCAGATCGGGACTGATCGTTCCCTCGCTGATCAGGTCATCGGCGGGCGCTCCGGCGGCCCCGGCTACGCCTGCTTCCGCGTTGGTCAGGCGCATCGCCTGGGCCAGCGTGCTTTGCAACAGATCGGCGATGTCTACGCACAGCGGCAACTGGGCCAGGTAGCCGAGCAGGTGGTAGGGCACCATGCCGGGGGCAGGGGGTGGACCAGGATCGGGGGAAGCGCCAACCGGTGTGACCATGTGTTACGTCCTTAGATGGGCCAGCAACTGGTCCATGCGGCGGCCCAGTTCTTCGTATTCTTCGGCCCCGATAAAGATGCGGGTGACTTGCCGGGCGCGGGTGCAGGCGGCGCGCAGCGCCTGGGGATCGTGGCGGGCACCATCGATCAGTTTCACGATCTGGTTGGCGCGGGGGCCGAGCACGGTCAACGCGGTCTGCCCCAGCGCGTCGGCCACCCGTTCAACCGGCCAGGCGAGATGGTTCAGCGACTCCAGGTCGGCCCGTTCGCGGGCGGTGTAGACGCTGACCAAGCTGTTGGGGATGGCACACAAGAGGGCGATCCGCCCCAGCGCTTCGATCAACATCCCGTCGCGGGCTTCGCATTCGCCCAGCAGCCGCCCCTGGCAGAAGAAGGCAAAGGCCGTGGCTCCTTCTGCGGTGGCCTGCACCGTGCCGGTCAGGCGATAGGTCGCGGTGCGCTCCACCAGCATGGCCCAGGAAACCCCCCGGCGGTTGCGGTCCTGGGGCCGGTCCAGCCCGCTGCTCAAGGCCGAGTAGCTCCAGACGAAATTCGGGTCGAGCGCATAGGCCAGGATGGCGCGGGCCGCCTGCGGGTCGTTCAGGGCCGCGTTGGTGAAGCGGGCCATCGCATACTCGCGGTCGAAACCGCCCCCCTGCGTCTCCACCCATTGCGCCTCGATCACCCGGCCCCCGAAAAAGAGCAGTTGCCCGCTCCAGATTGGCCCGTCCCAGGCCAGGTAGCCGGTGAAGTGTTCGCTCTCCATGCGTTCCAGCAGCGTCAGGAAGGTGCTGCCCGGCGCGTCCAGGCCGGTGGACAAGGGAGCCGGGCGGGGCAAGGGCACCGGATGGCGAAACGGTGGAAGCTGCCGCCCCAAATGCGGATCAGCCGGGGCCACGGGCAGCGCGGACGCTGGCAGGGAGGCCGGAACCGGCGCGGGCACCGGGGGGCGGGGGGCTGGGGGCGGGGCCTCGCCTGCGGGCCGGGCGACGGTGGCGGCCCCCACCGGGGCGGGACGCGGGGCAGGGGCGGGGGCAGGTTCCGGGTCGGGCGGGGAGGCCGGTGCGGTATCGTCTTCCGACAGCACCCCGATTGCCGCCAGGATCAACAGTTCTTGCCAGCGGACGATGGTGCGGTCGCCGGGCGGGATCCCGTTGGGGGTGTGCTCGAAGGTGTAGGCTCCCCCCCGCGTGCCCAGCAGCCGGTAGACCAGGTCATCGCCCACTTCGCCGTCGCAGCGGGCATCCACCATATGCCCGGCCTCGAAGGTCAGCAAGGCCGGAACCTCCGGCGTGCTGTCATTGCGGATGGTCAGGCGTCCGGTCTGGCTGGTTTGTTTGATGTAGGCAATGATCTCCGCCAGCGACACCGAGCCGCTCCGCAGCTCTCCCATGACGCTCCTGTCCCCCCTGGCACGGGCTGGCCGCACCCTGTGCGCTTGCGTGGTGAATCGCGCGCCCGCCGGTGCCCCCTGTGCAGGCGCGCTGTGTTCCTATGATAGCGCAGCAGGGGGGGGTTGTCAAGCACGGCGCGCTGCCTGCACGCGATATCGGGACCAGCGGTCGAGGCCACGAAGCGCGTGTCTGCCTGGCGTTTGTAGAAGAACCAGCAGGCGTGTTTACCCGTTAGATAGGTACCATCCCTACCGGTGCGCCACCCACAACCACAAAATATAGCCCTTTTGGGGGGGTTTCACCCTAAACCAGTTGACCGGGGGGATGTACGATGGTATAATAAAAGCGCTAGCAGAGCCAGCGCCGAGAAGTGATAGGTGGTGGGCGGTACAAGACTCGAACTTGTGACCTCTACGATGTCAACGTAGCGCTCTAGCCGACTGAGCTAACCGCCCTCAAAACG
>JBBSEL010000707.1:0-3415 GCA_038239755.1 Chloroflexia bacterium
CGATCGCTACCATCTGCTGGAGGGCGACGTTGAGGGTCATCAGCGGTTGGGTCACATCGACGTGGATGCCGAAGCGGTCCAGGATCGCCGCCGTTTCGCGGTGCATCCGCGGCCAGTCGATCAGCCCCCAGCGGCGCGGCTCGCGGCCCATGAAGACGTTTTCGCTGATCGCCCGGTAGGGCACGAGGTTGACTTCTTGATAGATGGTGCTGACCCCGGCCGCCTGCGCCTGCTGGGGGCTGTGGAAATCCACCGGGCGGCCATCGAAGGTGATCGAGCCGCTGTCGCGCCGGGCCGCGCCGGTCAGGATCTTGATCAGGGTGGATTTGCCCGCGCCGTTCTGGCCGACCAGGGCGTGGACTGTCCCCCGGCCCACCCGCAGCGAGGCCCCCTGAAGCGCCAGGACACCGGGGAAGGTCTTGGTGATCCCTTCCATGACCAGCAAAGGCTCGGCTTGCGCCATGCGGCACCTCATTGTGACACGGGACCGGTCCGCCCGGCGATCCGGAAGCGGCGCCGGGCGGCAGACCCGTAGGCGCGGGCGGCCCAAGGGCCGCCCGTGCGGGGGTTTAGTAGGAGTTCGCCACGTTATCTTTGGCGTTGGTGTCGTCGTAGAAGTTGTCGGGGTTGACGATCTTGGGCGCTACGGTCTCGCCGTTAGCGAAGGACACCAATGTGTCGAACGCCTTGGGGCCGAAGCGCGGGTTGCATTCGCAGGTCGCGCCGAGCTTGCCATCGACAATCGCCTGCAAGCCGTCTTTCTCACCGTCAATCGAGACGACGAGCACGTCCTTGCCGGGGGTCTTGCCCGCGGCTTCCAGCGCCGAGATCGCGCCGATCGCCATTTCGTCGTTGTGGGCATAGACAATGGTCAGGTCGGGGTGCGCCTGAAGCAAGGTTTCCATCACCTGGCGACCGGTGTCGCGGCTGAAGTCGCCCGACTGCGAGGCCAGGATCTGCAAGCCGGGGGCGGTCTTGATCTCGTCGTCAAAGCCCTTCTTGCGGTCGTTGGCGGGCGATGCGCCGACGCTGCCTTCCAGTTCGATGATCTTGCCGGTGCCGTTGGTCTTCTTGATCAGCCAGTCCGCGGTGCGCTTGCCTTCGAGGACAAAGTCAGAGCCGATGAAGGTGATGTAGTCGGTGCCGGCCACGGCCTGGGCCGGGTCCACGCTGCGGTCGAGCAGGATCACCGGGATACCGGCGGCCTTGGCCTTCAGCACGGCGGCGGCGAGGGGCTTCTCTTCGCGGGGGGCCAGGAAGATGGCGTCCACCTTCTGGGCGATCAGGCTGTCAACGTCCGAGACCTGCTTGGCCGACGAGTCGGTGGCATCGGTCACGACGATGTCCCAGCCGCGCTTCGCGGCTTCGTCCTGCATACTCTTGGTTTCGGCCAACCGCCAGGGGTTGTTGCTCACGATCTGGGAAAAGCCGACCTTATATTTGTCTTTTTTGGCGAGCTTGGGCAGGCTGCTCGCCGTACCGGTGCCGCCGCTGACCGGGGTATTGGCCGGTGTGCCCGTATCACAGGCCGACAGGATGAACAGGCCGATGAGGAGCATACTGCACAGCGTGAGCAGATTACGTCGTTTCACAGGTTCCCTCCTTTGGGATAGTAACAAGCATCGTATCTCTTAACCAGGCGACCCGTTGCCTGACTCGGTTCCCTCACTTGATCATGCGCCGGCAGCCTCCTCTCTGTGGAACGCCCCAGGGGCCAGCACGCCGGGTGGACGGGCCGAGAGCGCCAGTGCGGTCGATTCGCGCACGATCAGCGGACTCTCGACCAGGGTGTACCCGTCCCCGGCCAGCGCGTGGCCTTGTAACATCTGGCGCAGCATCTGCATGGCAAGCCGCCCCATGTAATGCTTGGGCTGCGCAATGGTCGTCAGGGGCGGGTTACTATGCGCCGCCATAGCGATATCGTCAAAGCCCACGACCGAGATGTCATCCGGCACCCGCAGGTGATGGGCGCGGATGGCGTGCAAGGCCCCCAGCGCCATCATGTCGTTATAGGCCAGCACTGCCGTCGGGCGGTCGGCCTGGCCGGGAGCCAGCAAGGCACTCATCGCCTGGAACCCCCCTTCCACATTGGGGAACGTGGTCGGGCACCAGTCAGGGCGCAGGCTGAGACCCGCCTCGCCCAGCGCCAGCTCGATCCCTCGGCGGCGGGCCTGCGAGGCATCCGACTTGCCGGTGCCCGCCAGGTAGGCGATGCGGGTGTGGTTCAGGCCAAGGAGGTGGCGGGTCGCGTGATAGGTCGCGCTGGCAAAGTCCACGATGATGCTGGGGATGTCCGGGTGATCCAGGCGGCGGTTGATGATCACCATCGGGGTCTGGCGGCGCTCATGGAGGGCGATCAAGTCCTGGCTGGCGAGGCGCGAGGCACAGACGATAATGCCCTCCACGGCCCGTTCGCCCAGCATCCGCAGGGCGCGCTGCTCGTGCGACGGGTCCTGGGCGGTGTTAAAGAGCAGCAGGCCGAAGCCGTCGGCGGTGGCTTCGTCGGCCACGTCACGGATGATCTCTGGAAAAAACGGGTTGAGTACATCGCTGATCAAGAACGCGATCAGCCCCTGGTTCACCGGGCCAGAGGCCGCTGCGGACGGCGGTTCGTATCCTAATTCGCTGAGGGCCGCCAGCACGCGGGTCCGCACCGGGGCGCTGACCGGCACGGTGTTGTTGATCACTCGCGACACCGTCGCCGGGGATACCCCGGCCTGACGAGCTATCTCACTAATTCTGGGGCGAATGGTACTCACAGCGGTCTTTCTTCTGAAAAATCTTGTTTCATTTCTGAAAACTTTTCAACGGCGAGTATATCATGCCGAGCCAGGGCTGTCAATAGATCAACCGGCCTAATCATAAAAATTCGTTTGTAACGCTTAATTACCTCTCATTGACGCACAAAATATCGCTAGTTCCGTCCGCTCAGATCCGGTTCTTGGGGTTGACAAACGTGGATTGTACCGTGAAACGGCGTTTCATATTGTTTCACACAAGGGGTTAATTGGAGGGATCACGGGTCGAAAATGGGACAGCCGTGATGGATTTTTCAGCGGTATCTCGCCCCTGGGCTGTGTGTTGTGGATGATGGGGATCTGCCACATGCCCCCAGTGTCAACCCGAAGCTGTAGGATAGGCGGGGTTGTAACCCCAACCCAAACTGTCATCCTGAGCGCAGCGAAGGATCTTGTCCTGGTGTCCGAACTGCTGAGATGCGGTCAAACAGTCGCAGGGCAGACCGCTCTTCGCGTAGGCGACTATAGACCCGGCAGAAGATCCTTCGCTGCGCTCAGGATGACAGCATAGGGGAGCTAACACCAACGGACGTTGCAAAATCGTTAAGTGGTAGGAATACGGCCCCCTGTTGGTGTAGTGGCGACCGGCAGGTCGCTTGGTGGGGATCTCTCCAGGA
>JBBSEL010000708.1:0-3415 GCA_038239755.1 Chloroflexia bacterium
GCGGTCGCCGTGCTGCCCACAGCGGTGGCCGCGTTATCGTTGGTCGGTGTCGCTGTTACTATGGCGGTGACCGTGGCCGTAAAGTCCACAGTAGCGGTAGTGGTGACCGACAACGAGGTCTGTCCCGCTGCCAGCAGAATTCGCGGCCCGATTAGCAGGCTGAGCAGGATCAGCCCGCCGAGCAGCCCGTATAGGCGGTACCACGCCCTGTGTTCACCCCGTACCTGTTGCATCTTAAATCTCCTCTGGATCGTCCACCCATCGATGTCTTCCTGAACTATTCCTGCGGCATGTTCGCTGCGTGGGCAGCTTCGGTCGGGTACCCATTGTTGGGGGCCGCTGCCGTGGGGGCATCCACGGGGGGCGGATGGGTCCGAGTGCGGACCCTGTCGCTGGGATGCCGCCCGGTGTAAGTACCACTCCGGTGGGCAATCGCCTGTTGAATGGTGGTTTGGCGATACGCAGGCCGATTGCGCCATTTCTCATCCCATAGTTCGGATTGCGCGACCAGGCGCTCGATCTGGGCGGGATCCTGGGTGTAAAAGGCGAGCATTCCACAGAGAGCCAGGTCCGCTTCCGAGGCGGAGGCATAGCCCGCGATATCCCCCTGCCACAGCCGCTCGAAGGTTAGCCCGTTCTTGGCCTTTTGAATCTTGGTCAGGATCGTATCATCACTCAATTTAACTACCCTACCCGTCGGAGGCGGGGACGGAGCGGTGGCGGCCTGCGCGGTCGCGTAACGGCGCTGGAAGACCTGTTGATGAAGCTGATCTAGCGCGCCTGCGCGATCTTCGATCGTGGCGGGTGTACCGGCCAGGTGCTGCCCGGTCACGCTCAGGAAGCGTCGTTCGCTGTACATTTCGATGGGGCCTTCGCGCCGACCCAGCTCGCGCGGCGGCAAGCTCCCCTGGGCGAAAATGCGGATGCCAGTGCCGGAGGGACTCACTTCGGTGTAGCTGTCCAACGTCTGGACGACCGCTGCCGCCCAGGGCAGCAGCGTGCCAGTCTGTGGATCGAAGCAGTGGTCTAGATCGACGCCGACAAAGGGATCATCCGCCCGGAGCATGAAGCCGAGGCCATCGTACCCACCCTGGACGAGCGCCGCCTGCGCCTCAGCGACGGTGCCCCAAGTCGCCGGATCATTGCTCCGGGCGCGTCGGCCACTGCGGGGATCGTACGGGATCTTGGTACTCCGTCCATGCACGTTCTCGCTGCGCCAAGCCACCCACTGCGCCTGGGTCTGCAAGGCCGCCGGGAGCGCGTCAGGCTCAGCCCGCCCTACCGGAACAGGGGATTCGGCGGCAGGAGTCACGGTTGCCGGTAGCGCGAGCGGCACTGCGGCGGTGGGCGGCACACGGGTCGGCAGAAGGATCGGATGCGCGACAGGAACGGTATCTTCTGGCGAGGGCCCGCCGCCGTCGTCCCCGACCGTGCGCAGAGGCCGGAGAGTTGTCCAGGCGGGAGGGTCGAACCGGAGGGATACAGGCCATCCTGGAGGGTGTGCTTCCGACGACAACAGGGTGCCTGGACGAGCGGCTTCTGGCACCGGGGGGATACCCTGCGCGATCAACCAACGGTTGGCTTGCGTCCGCCGGACCTGCGCATCGCGCACTTCGTACCACTCCCCGTCAATCACTGCTGGGGGCGCTTCCGGATCGACCGCTGCCGAATCTGCCGCTGGCGGCTCCACTGTTCCCTCCACAGCAGGGGATCTGCTGCCGGAGACTTCGTGCGGAGGCGGGACCATCGGGTCGCTGAAGGGGTCACGCCGGGGCGCGGCCATTGCTCCCTCGCTGCCGCCCCGCCGGCGATAGCCCAGTGCGATGGCGGTGCCCAGGGTGCTGGCACCGGGTAGCCCCAGCGCGCCCCCGACCCCCGCCACCAGCGAGCCGACCGCCAATCCTGTCCCTCCCGTCGCAGCAGCCAGCGCCACGCTCGCCCCCAGGCCCACCGCTTGCCCGGCCAGCTTCGGCGGGTCGAGATAACTCCCGTGCGTGCCGGTCGCTTGCCCGATGGCCTGCTTCACGGCGTTCAGGCTCTCGGTGATCGCCTGCACCGACACCCGCGCCAACAGCCAGGTGAAACCCAAGGTGAGCACGCTCATCCCCAGGAACGCCAGCCAGTTCCCCCCACTCCAGGCCAGCAAAAACCCCATGAACAGCGCCAGGATCGTCCCCGTGACATACGTCTTGACCAGCAAGCCGATGTAGGCCTGCACCACCGCCAAGGCGATGATCTCCGTGGTGTTGAAGAAGGCGAACACCAGCGAGAGCGGTAACGAGAAGAAGAGGATCGCGGCGGCCAACGCCAGCGCCAGGAAGATGAACGCCTGGAGCAGGGCAAATAGGGAGGGGACCAGCCCCGTTTCCATCCGCACCACGCCATTGAGGGCCTGCGTCAGGGCGGCCTGGCGGTTCGACTCGTCGTAGCCACTTGGCCAGGGTTGAGCACAGGTTTGCCCGCTGGCGTCACAATTGGTGAAATAGGCAAACTCGAACCCGCCCGGCAGCCCCGTGCCGCCGTTGGCCGTGCCGTTGATGTCCTCCTGGTCCGCCAGCAAGAAGGCGGCAGCGACATCAATGCCGGTGTATTCGGGCGGGTTACCCACGCCATAGAGATGAGTCGTCTGCGGAAAGAGCATCTGGGTCGGGCTGAACGGCTGCGATCCGGTGATCGGCACCTCCCCGTGGGTGTTGTTGTAACCTTGTCCGCTGATTTGCTGGTTCACCTGCACCGCCACCCGGTAGGCCCCGCTGCTCAACTCGGCGCGGAAGTGCTCCAGGTCGGTGGCGAAGGCCGGTCCCTGGCTGAAGAGGAACCCGGCCACCGCCAGCCAGAGAAACACCTTGCGCACCTCGACCGGGGCATGGGCTCCCGCGCCCAGCAGCGGACGGAGGAAGAACCAGAAGGCGGCCAAGAGCAAGGCCAACAGCACCCCGCCCGCCAGGTAGGTCTTGATCAACTGGCTGCCGGTGGGATCCTGGAGAAACTGGGTCAGGACCAGGGTGATCACCCCGCCCGGGTCGGTGATCCAGCGTCGTAGCGAATGAATCAGCACGCTCGCGATGAGGAACAGCCGATCGACGGACCACAGCAGCCCGGCCAGCCAATGCAGGAGGGCCCATTGGATTTGTTCCAGCGGTTCTTGTATCCAATCCATGGTCAATGCACCAACCCAATCCGCCACACGCCGTCGGCGCCGCGCTGGAGCGTCAACGGGACGGTCTCAACGTGGGTGCCCGCCGGGGCCCAGGTCGGGGGCGGCGTCCGGCAGGCCGCACAGATAAACACCGCCTGCACGTCCACCTGCGCGGTGTCACCACCGGCCTGGCGGATCGTGATGCGCCCCTGGGCCTGCGGTGGCCCATACAGGCGGCTGTGGCGGCCCACCCACTCCGCCGTCCCACCGGGACCC
>JBBSEL010000709.1:0-3390 GCA_038239755.1 Chloroflexia bacterium
GGCAAAGGAGGTACCGTAATGCGAACCATCGAACTGGATGCGACAATTACCCCTGGCGGGCTGTTGACCATCGAAATACCGACGGATATTCCACCAGGTACCCATCGTGTGGTTATTGTGATTGATGACCATGAGGCTCTTACTATGTATAAGCCACCGTTCAACTTCCCAGTAGATGATGTAGGGCCGTGGCCCGAGAATCTTTCTCTGCGGCGCGAGGATATGTATGATGATTGGGGGCGCTAGTCCGCTCTTCCTGGATACAAATATCCTTGTATACGCTAATATAGCTGCCTCACCGATGCACCACGCTGCCTTGCACGCCATTCAAAATCGGCAAGCCGCCGGTGTGGAATTGTGGATTAGCCGTCAGGTGTTGCGCGAATACATAGCGACGCTCAGTCGCCCGCAGACATATACAGCGTATTGGTGCAGCGTGTTCAGTTCTTTGAGACTGAGTTCCATTTGGCAGAAGATGGACCTAAAGTAACGGCTAATCTTTTGACACTCGTGTCACAGATCCCGGTGGGCGGCAAGCAAGTCCACGACGTGAATATCGTGGCGACGATGCAGACCTAGGGGATTACCCATCTGCTGACCCATAATGTGGCGGACTTTGCCCGCTTTCAACCTTTGATTACGCTCATTTCTCTATAACCGATCCGCAACACCTGCAACGCCGCAGGAGAAAGGCAGTGTTCCAAATGGCAAATAACGACAACGATCCGGTCATCCTGGGGGCGGTTCGCACGCCCTTTGGCAAGTTTGGCGGGGGTCTCCTCGCCCTGGGCGCGGTGGACCTGGGGGCGCATGTGATCCGCGAGGTGATCAGCCGCAGCGACCTCCCGCCGGAGGACGTGACCCACACGATCATGGGTGTGGTGGTGCAGGCCGGGCTGGGGCAGGTGCCTTCGCGGCAGGCGAGCCTGAAGGCCGGGCTGGGCCGCGAAGTGACCAGCGACACGATCAACCGGGTCTGCGCCAGCAGCATCCGCGCCGTGACCCTGGCCGACGGGCTGATCCGCCTGGGCCACCACGAGGTCATCGTGGCCGGCGGCATGGAGAGCATGAGCAACGCGCCCTACTACCTGAAGAACGCCCGCTGGGGGATGCGGATGGGCAATAACGAGATCGTGGACGGCGTGCAGTATGACGGCCTGACCGACCCGGTGCTGAACCGCGCCATGGGCGAAGAGGGCAGCCAGGTCGCCCGCGAAGAGAACATCACCCGCGAGGAGCAAGACGCCTGGGCGCTACGCAGCCACCAGCGCGCTATCGCCGCGATGGACAATGGCATCCTGGCGCAAGAGATCGCCCCCATCCCGATCCCGCAGAAGAAGGGCGAGCCGATTCTCTTTTCTACCGACGAGGGGCCGCGCCGCGATACCTCGATGGAAGCCCTCGCCAAGCTCAAGCCGGTGTTCGATGCGAACGGCACGGTGACGGCGGGCAACGCCCCCAGCCTGAACGACGGCGCGGGCGCGCTGATCGTCGCCTCGGCGGGCTATGCCAAGGCGCACGGCCTCAAGCCATTGGCCCGCATCCTCGGGTGGGGCGAGGCCGCCTGGGATACGCCCTACCTGGCCTATACTCCGGCGATGGCCGCGCAGAACGCGCTCAAGCGCTTGGGCTTGACCCCCGCCGACCTCGACCTGATCGAAATCAACGAGGCGTTCGCCAACGTCACCCTGATCAGCGGGCGGAGGTTGGGGATCGATCTTGACCGGGTCAACGTCAACGGGGGGGCCATCGCCCTCGGCCACCCCATCGGAGCCAGCGGCGCGCGTATCCTGATGACCCTCTGCTACGAACTGAAGCGGCGCGGCGGCGGCATCGGCCTCGCGGCCATCTGCTCCGGCACGGCGCAGGGCGACGCGATTGTGGTGCAGGTGGATTAGTCTCAACAGCGGGCGGGCGGGAGGCCGCCCGCCCGCTAACGCGGGAGTTACGGTATGGGGTTGTTAAACCGCGCCACCCGCACTCAATTGCTGGCCGCTTTAGAGTCAATACTGGTGCTTGATACACCCCAGGGGCGTACCTTGCTGCTCGTAGACTTGCCACCTGCGCTGGTAAATACCATCCACCGCGACGACACCAAAGTAATCGACTTGACGAATATTGTCAGCGCGTGCGATGCGTGGAGTATTGACGCATTGCGGGTCATGATAGAGAACGCCCGCAATCTGGTCGTTGGGAGCACCGTTGTCACCCAACTTCAGACCGTGTTGGATGCGCTGAATACCGCTTCTACCCTAGCCCTCGCTTCATCACCCGGCAGCACGGTGCCACCGTCCGCGCTAACCTCACTTCCGCAACCGTCGATTTCCTCCGCACCTGCTGCCGCACAAGCCTCTGCCTCGCAAGGGGGTCTGCCACGGCGGCCTATCCGCTGGGGGGCCTAGGCTCTGGCCTTTGGGGGTGCCCTTATCGTTACGTTGCTGACCGAGTATATAGGTGGCAGGCTGATCGATCCGACGAATGCTTCCACCTGGAGTAACTATCAGCCAGGAATGACCACGCAGCATCTGCCTTTCTGGGTGCTATCAGGCCTTATCGCCGGGGCGGCTGCCCTTTATGCCGCCTGGAGTTTTCACCGCCTAATGTTGCTGCCGCTCTTACTCATTGGTGCCCTGATTGGCGAGGCTTTATATAAACTGATAGCGCAGCCTTTTGGGTGGGAAACCTTGCAACATCACAACGATTTGAGCCTGATGTTGGGCAGCAGCGCACTGATCGCGGGGAGTATGGTTGCGACCCTCTTGTTGGTAGAGATGCGCGAAAATTTTCAGAGCGATAATGGCGTATAGCATACATCCAGGCACGATGCTTGATCTTGATGGAGGTATTCCCATGACCACTCCCTTGCCAACTAAAGATGCGCTGCTGGTGAAGCTGCGCTACACCCGCCAGGATGTACTGGACGCGCTGGACGGATTGAGCGACGCGCAAATGGAGCAGCCGACCAGCCCCGACGGCCCCTCGCCGCGCGACGTGCTGGCCCACCTGCTGCTGTGGGATTGGGCCAAGGTGGACCTGTTGCAGCACCGGGCGACGGGCGGCACCCCGGCGATTGGCGTGCTGGATGAGGATGTGGACAAGGCCAACGCTGAGGCCACCGCCACCTGGCGCGACCGACCCCTATCGGCCCTCTATGCCGAACTCGACCGCACCCGCGCCGATTATCTGGCGGCCATCGCCGCGCTGACCGATGCGGACCTGGCCGCGCCGTGCGGGCCGCCCTATGATCCCGAGTATTCGCTGCTTCAGGTGCTAGAGGGCACCATCGAGCACAACGCGGAACACGCCGAAGAACTGGACGCCTGGCGGGCGACGCTCGGCTAATGTGCAACACGAGGTACCCCCACGCCCATGCCCCTGTACCCCTACAAC
>JBBSEL010000710.1:0-3390 GCA_038239755.1 Chloroflexia bacterium
AAGAGGAGCCAACCAAAGGCGATTCCGGCCTGCATCGCCCAGCGGTCGGTGGCTGGGATCCGGTCGAACCGATAGTCGCTGGACAGCACGCTGGGCGAGAGACTCAGTTCGGCCAGGACGAAGATCATCCAGCCGCCTGCCCAGCCGAGCCAGAGGAGCGAGCGCCAGCCCCGATAGAGATAGGCCGCCCCGATGCCTGCCAGCATCAGGCCGGTGTAGAGCACCAGGCCGGGGATATTGCGCTGGGTGCTGTAGAGCAGGAACGGGGTAGCGAGGCCGCCCGCCGCGCCGATCAGGGCCAGCACCGCACCGTCGAGCCGCAGCGCCAGCGCGAAGGCCAGCCCGGTGACCACCACCATGTAGCCAAAGGCGATCCAGTAGTCTACCAGGTGAAACAACTGGTAGGCGGCGAACCCGGTCAGATAGTACGCACCGAGGCCCCCACCGATCAAGACCTGGCTGAAATGGCGGTGTTGCCGGTAGAGCCGCAGCCCGGCTCCCAGCAGCGCCGTGCCCACGGCCAGGCCGAAGGCCACCCGCACCGGCTCGGTCAGCCAACCCCGGTCCACGGCGTACTTGAACAGGAAGCCCAGCCCGAAGAGCAGTAGCGCCACCCCGATTTTGTTCATCCAGAATTCGGCGGTCATCACCTGCTCCAGCCCGGTGGCGAGCATCCACGTCGGCTGGGGGGTGGCGCGGCGGGGCTGGGTCGGGCGCGGCGGGGTCGGGGCGCGGATCGGGGACACCTCGGCGGCGACCAGTGGCAGCGGGGGCACAGCGACACCCGGACCGGGTCCGGGCGTTGCGGCTGGCGCAGATACGAGGTGACGCGGGGGCCTCACCGGGCCGGGGGCAGGGGTGGGGGGCCGCTGGAGCGCCGCGACTATCGCTTCCAGCCGTTCGATGCGTTCGACCAATTGCCCGACTTGCTCAGTATCCATCGCTCGTCCTCCTGAATTGGCTAGTAGAACTCTCTCCTGAATCATACGGCCAGGGCGCGAAGCACACATCCGTAAATTTACTGGCTCTTTGTGGACGCGCTACGGAGCGTTCGCCAGAGGACGCCCCGCCGGTCGCATGGGGTGGTCCACTTTAACACGATCACGATCCATGACAATGCCGCCCCGCTCGTTCGGGCGAACTCTGGCCGGACCTGACCGTCCACGGGCAAGCGCTGCGCATCTCCGGAAGCGGCACCAATGATTGGGAAAGCACCCAGACCTATACCCTCAATCAGCTCATAATCCGGCAAAATAGCATCGCCGTTTCAGGTACAATAAAGGCTGCCATTTGGCCGCCGGGGTTGGCACCGTTTTGGTGCGTCTGCCGACTATATAAGCAGCAACGGTGTTGTGCTGAGGGTAGGGGGGCACGCACCCGTCGGCAGAGGAGGGGGAGCCATGACTGTGGTCGCAGAGTTCACCGATGACGCGCCTGAGGAACCGAACCTGTTGGAACACCTGCGCCTGATGGTCCAGCGCGAAGGCGTGGGTTCGGACCGTGCCCAGGTGCTGTTTCACCAATTCTACCGGGCGTGGTACGCCACGGTTGATCGCTGGAGCCGCGCCAAGGTGCCCTGGGTGTGTGTCGACGAGGTGATCCAGGAAACCTTCTGGCGAGTCTGGCAATGGACACGCGGGTCGCGGGCGCTCCTAGCCCCGCCCGCGATGCTCTGGCATTGCTGGCAGTGGGCGGTGGCCGATGTGCTCCGCACCTGGTTTGGGCGGCGTTCTGCCGGAACGGTGCAATCGCCAGCCGCCCGCGATTTATCCCGGCCCGGGATGTCGTCGATCGACTACCCCGACGAGGTGACCCATGCCTGGCTCGCCACCATCGCCGATGCTGCCGATGTCGAGGTGGTCGTGTTGCAGCGCGAAGCCCGCCGCACCCTCCAGGCGGCCCTGGACGATCTGCCCGCCCGGGATCGGGCCTGTGTGGCCTGCCGCTACCTGCAAAGTTTGAGCGTGCAGGAGACCGCCACGCGCCTGGGTCTGACCATCGATCAGGTCAAGAAACACACCTCCCGCGGGCTTCGGGGTCTGGCGCTCATCTTTCTGACTGGGTCGTCTCCCCGTTAGGGAGTCCGCTACCGATATTGCCGATCCCCGCGCTGCCACAGGCTGGCCCCGATCCCTAGAGCCGATAGAGGAGGTTCGTGATGACCCATGATCCCGATGAGCTAATCTCGCGCTACCTGGACGCACTGAACGCGGGTACGGCCCCGTCGCCCATCGAGTTCGCCGTGCAGTTGGCGGCTACGCCCAGGATGCAGCGGGGCGTAGGGAAGGTGCTGCATATGCTGGCTGCGTTGCGCTACACCCCGGAGGCCGAAGGGCGCGAGTGGGTGTGGCAGCAATTGGCCGCCCGCTTGCAGCAGGAGCAGACTACCGCCACCCGCGCCCGGCCTGCGCGCTGGCAGGCCCCGGCCACGCAGCAGGTCGACTCCTGGATCGCCCCCGATTACACCCTCGATCCTCCCGCGTTTGAAGAGCAAGATGATCTGCTGGAAACGCCCGCCGCAGGCGAGGTCGAGGCCGCTCCCACTCTGGACGAGTCTGAGCCGGACGAGAGTGCGCTGAAAGAAGTGGCCGCCGAGATCGTGCCCGACGAAGAACTGGAAAAGGTCTTTGAGCACACCTTCCAGGCTGCGGATGTGGGCGATGTGGCCGCCGACACGGTGCGGCTCTACCTGCGCGAAATCGGCGCGACCCCCCTGCTCAACGCCACCGACGAGACCGAACTGGCGATCCGCATGGAACGCGGGCGCGAAGCTGATGCCAAACTGGCCGTGCTGGGCATCCCCTCCTCGGTCCCCAACTGGGCGACCTCGGCCAGTGCCGCCTATCTCGCCGCGCAACAACGGGATGACGCCGCCGCCGACGCGGAGAACAACCCGATCCCGCTGCTCGCCGACATCGAACAACTGCTCCTCGAGCGCGAACAGGGCAACGCCGCCAAGCAACGGCTGGTCCAGGCTAACCTGCGCCTGGTGGTCAGCATCGTCTGCCGCTACCTGGGCCGGGGGTTGACCCTGCCCGACCTCATTCAAGAGGGCAACCTGGGCCTGATGCGCGCCGCCGACAAGTTCGACTTCCGCCGTGGCTTCAAGTTCTCCACCTACGCCACCTGGTGGATTCGCCAGGCGATCACGCGGGCCATTTCGGACCAGGGGCGGACGATCCGCCTCCCCGTCCACGTTAGCGAGATGGTCGCCCGGCTGCGCCGCGCCACCCACCAGTTGCAGCAGGACCTGCACCGGGAGCCGACCGAAGACGAGTTGGCGAACGAACTGCACACCACGCCGAGCAAGGTGCGGCGGATCATGGAGATCGCCAAGCAGCCGGTGTCGCTGGAAGCGCCGCTGGACGAGCCGGAATACAGCTTCCCGGG
>JBBSEL010000711.1:0-3382 GCA_038239755.1 Chloroflexia bacterium
AACGAACTGAGCGTGGAAATCCAGCGCACCCTGTCGGAGATGCGGGTCGGCAAGTCGCGGCGCGAGGCGCTGCGTGAGATGTCGAACCGCGCCGGGGTGAACGAGCTGACCACGTTCATCGCCAGCATCATCCAGGCCGACCAACTTGGGGTGAGTATGGCGAAGGTGCTGCGTATCCAGGCGGACCAGATGCGGATCAAACGCCGCCAGCGGGCCGAAGAACAGGGCCACAAAGCCCCGGTGCTGATGATGTTCCCGATGGTGTTCTTGATTTTCCCCGCCATGTACGTGGTGATCCTCGGTCCCGCCGTGCCGCAGTTCGCCTGCCGCTTCGCCGGGTTCTGCACCGGTGTAGTCGGACCGTAAGGGCAATTAGAAATTAAGAATTAAGAATTAGAAAGTTGGGGGTCAGATCCACGGATCTGGCGACTGATGCTAGCGGGTAGATCGCGGCGCGAGGCTTGGCGGGAGTTGAGCTTCGCGCCGTGTTTTGTTTAATATCCGTTGTGTATTTGGTAACGGCGGATCGGTATGCCATAGGGCGATCAGGCGCGGGAGATCTCCACCCTGTCATCCTGAACGCAGCGCAGGCGGGCTTGGAGGTCTAGATTGCTGGGGAAATGTTGCGGTTGGTGGGGACAATCAGGTGGCCCCGACAAGATCCTTCGCTGCGCTCAGGATGACAGGGTCTAACTCCTCAGCACTGGTGCGTTCATCTATACCGTTGCTGTTAAAAGCATGCTTGTGGACTCGTGTGTCCGCCTCTATAGTAGGTTCTTTTTGTTGCCTACAGAGGCACCGTCAGCTAGGGAGGGTAGGGTGAGTGAAGCGGGAACAGGGGAGCCGTCGCCCCGTGGGCAGGCGCGAGGCGAACGGCTGGTGAACCAGACGCGGGGCGGGCGGGTGCTGGCCTCGGATGTGTATAGGGTAACCGGGTTCGGCGGTCGGTTCCTGGGGCTGATGGGCCATCCGGGGCTGCCACCGGGGCAGGCGCTGGTGCTGGATGGCGACAATAGCATCCACACGCTGTTTATGCGCTTCCCGATTGACGTACTCTTTCTGGACAAGGCGGGGCGGGTGAAGCACCTCTATCACGCCATGCCGCCCTGGCGGGTGAGCCGGATCGTCGTCGGCAGCACCCGCATTGTGGAATTGCCCCCTGGCGTGCTCGATGCTACCGAGACCGAGGTGGGGGACGAGTTGGTGTTCGAGCCGCGCCCGTGAGCCGCCCTGCGGCCCCGACCGCGCCCTATCGCCGCCTGCTGGCCCTGGTTGCCGATCTGCTGTTTCCGCCGCGCTGTGGCGGCTGTGGCGGCATGGGGGCCTGGTTCTGTGATACGTGCATCGCCCAGATCGAGCCGCCCTACCCGCCCGGCTGGGCTTGCGGGGGGTGCGGGAGCGCCGAATGGGGCACCTGCCGCTGCTACGACGCGCCGCTGGCCGGGTTCCTGGTGGTGGGCGTGTTCGAGGGGCCACTGCGCGAGGCGATCCACCGGCTGAAATATGGGCGGCAGCGGGCGCTGGCCCCGACCCTGGCCCGGCTGCTGGCCCTGGGGCTGGATCATACGCCGCCCCCGTGGGCCGAGGCGAGGCCGTGGTTGGTGCCGGTGCCGCAGCACCCCAAGCGCACCCGTGAGCGCGGCTTCAGCCAGACGACGTTGCTGGCCGAGGCGCTGGCCGCCGGGACAGGCTATCCGCCCCTGGCCGGGCTGGCGCGTATCCGGTCCACCCCGCCCCAGGTGGGCCTTTCGGCGGCGCAACGGCGGACCAACATGGCCGGGGCGTTAGCCTGGCAGGGGGCCACCCCGCCGCCACCCGGCCCGATCCTGCTGGTGGATGATGTGTACACGAGCGGGACGACGATGGTGACGGCGGCCCAGGCATTACGGGCGGTGGACGCGGGGCCGATCTATGGGGTGGCCCTGGCGCGGCCTCGGACGACGTAGGGACGAGGTTTTGAGGTTTGAGGTTTAAAGTTTGAGGTTTGAAGTTTGAGGTATGCTCAGCCGCTTACCTTTGTGAGAAGGTGGCGTGTGCTGGTCGCCTGCGCGCCTGCTTGACGCTGCCCCCGGAATGTGATACATACAAGTGGATAACTGTACGACTCGCCCGGTGGGGAGCGTACCGCGACTCCGAAATTTCAGGATTAGAGAGGAAAGCGCACGCAACATGGCCGAAACGATCAAGTGCCCTGCCTGTGGTCGTCCGAACCCCAGCGGGGCGGTGAAATGCACGAACTGTGGGACCGCCCTGGTCAGCACCGTGACAGCCCGCCCGGTGCCGTCGCGCAATGGGCGGGCCGGCCCCGCCTCCCCGCCGAACCAGCCGACCCCGCCGAGCCAACCCGCCCGCCGCAACGCTCCATCCGCCGCCCCTGGTGCGGCCACCCCCGCCGGAGCACGCCAGGGGACCGGCCCACGGCCCGCGCCCTCGCGCAGCGCCGGGGGTAGTGGCGCTATCCGCGCCGCCGGGGTCCGCCCCACGGCGGTGCCGCGCACGGGGGCACCGGGCACCCGGCGGTCCAGCCTGCCGCCCGGTCCGGTCAGCGTTACCGGGGCGCTCACCGGGGCGCTGGACCGCACCGGCCTGGCCCGCTTCAGCACCGGGCGCTACCTGGTGATCTGGTCGGTGTTCGCGATCGTCTTCCTGGGAGCGATCCTGTTCCTTATCTACAGCGGCCAGGCCAAGCCCGCCGCATTGCCCAAGTACATGGTGGTGGAGACGACCAAGGGCACTTTTAAGGTGCAACTCTACACCGACCCGGCAGATAAAGTGGTGGATGTGGTGCGCAACTTTGCCGACAAAGCCCGCGCCGGGACCTTCAATGGCCGGACCTTCCACCGGGTGGAGGATTGGGTCATCCAGGGCGGCGACCCGCTGGGTACCGGGCTGGGGGGTGGCTCCATTACCGCCGAATACAACCAGAAGCCGTTTGTGCGCGGTGCCATTGGCGTGGCCTCGACCGCCGGGGGCGGTGGGCAGATCAATGATAGCCAGTGGTTTGTGGTCAAGACCGATGCCCTCTACCTGAACGGCCAGTATTCCAACTTCGGCCAGGTGGTCGAAGGGATGGATGTTGTCGATAAGATCGTCATTGGCGATAAGATGACGAAAGTGACCGTAGCCGACCAATAACCTTAGGGCGCAACCATAAGGAGAACCTTTTATGCAGATGACTGTCGAAACCAGCAAAGGGACCATTGTGATCAAGCTCGATCCGACCGGTGCCCCCAACACCCTCAAGAACCTGCGCAGCAAAGCCGACAGCGGCTTCTTCAACGGCCTGGTCTTCCACCGGGTGGAGGGCTGGGTGATCCAGGGCGGCGACCCCAGCGGCAGCGGCAGCGGCGGCGGCAAGATCGCCTCGGAGTACAACCAGACC
>JBBSEL010000712.1:0-3373 GCA_038239755.1 Chloroflexia bacterium
TAGAAACGAGCGAAAGGCATGCTTTCCCTTATAGAAGGTACAACTGGGAACGAGACCTGATACAACCAGGGTCCTACTAGACTCCTATAATAGCCAGAGGAGATAAGCTTGTCAAGCTTAGGTGGAATGATCATCATCCAGGCGGAAACCACGAATGGATCTTTAGTATCATTGACGAGTATCCAGGTTTTTTCTTAACCAGGGGCATCGGTAATTTAGCATCGCTTGCGTATTGCTCTGAAGTGGGTTTATCTGCTATACTCGGCTGCTGTTATCAGGACTACGCGTCATCATCGCTAACACAAAAAGAAACCCAAACAAACCCGAAGATTGCGCTGCTGCTGTTTGATATACTCCTTATGCAGGACCCAACCCTAATCCTGACGGACCCGGTCACATCGCCTGACGATTGATCATCAAGTCAACCACCCCTGAAGGAGACTCGCATGCGCCGCCAATATGCCTTGCTATTGTTATTCCTGATCTCTTTAGGGATCGTACCACGAACGGAATCTGCCGCCGAGGCCGCCCCGCTCAGCACCGGGGCGGGAGTCGCCCCCGGGGGCGGGTGCCCACCCAACTGGCAGGTGGTCAGCAGTCCCAGCCCGGGGGACTTCTATAACGAATTGTCGGCGGTGAGCGCCGTCAGCGCTAATGATGTCTGGGCGGTCGGACGGACCCTAGCCAACGGGGGGAACTCCCATAATCTCATCGTCCATTGGAACGGCACGGCGTGGATACAGGTGGTGGCCCCGACAATCGAGCCCTATGACAATGCCCTCACCACCGTGAGTGCGCGCGCCGCCAATGACGTTTGGGCGGCGGGGCAGTATTACACCAGCAATAACAGCGGCGCACGTACCGTGATCCTCCACTGGGACGGCACAAGCTGGACGGTCGTGCCTAGCCCCAATCCGGCCTCCACCTATAACCTGCTGAGTGGGGTGGTGGCCCTGACCGCCACAAATGCCTGGGCGGTAGGCTCATACCGCGACGATGCCACCACGCTGGATCGAACCCTGATGCTCCACTGGGATGGCACGATCTGGAGCGTTGCCCCCAGCGCCAACATGGGCACTGGCACGAATAACCTGTCGGCGATCGCTGCGAGTTCCGCGACCGATCTGTGGGCGGTCGGCTCCTACCAGGCGTCCACCGGGGGCGTGACGCACTCCTTGACGCTGCATGGGGATGGTACGACCTGGACAGTGGTCACCAGCCCGAATATTGGTACCGGCAACAATGCGCTGCACGGGGTGCTGGCCCTGGCGGCCAATAACGCCTGGGCGGTCGGCGCTTACGATGGTATCGGCCCGACCCAGCAAGGTCTGATTCTGCATTGGGACGGCTCTGCCTGGACGCAGGTGCCGGTGCCAGCCGGGCCGGGTGCCCTGCTGGGGGTCGCCGGAACGGGGCCAACCGATCTCTGGGCCGTAGGATTCACCCCCGGTAGCCCATCCTATACCCTCGCCATGCATTGGGATGGTGCCGCCTGGAGCCAGACGCCGACGCCGAACGTGACCACCTATAGCAATGTGTTGAGCGGCGTGGTGGCCCTGGCCCCTGCCACCGTGTGGGCGGTGGGGAGTGACTCCACCGGCTCGCTGGGGCAAACGCTCGTGCTTGGCTATAGCACGGTGTGCCCGCCTCCGACAGCGACAGCCACGGCGTCGCCCACGCCGACGCCGTGTAGCGTGAGCTGGAGCGCGGTGCCGGTGCCGAATGTGACCCGCCAGGCGGGCGTGTTCGGTATGGCGGCCAGTGGGGCCGATGATGTCTGGGCCGTCGGCTCGTATTACGACACCCAATCCAATGGCTATAGCCTGATCGAGCATTGGAACGGCAGCACCTGGACGGTATCTTCCACCCTTAGTTTAACCGCATCGTTGCGTGATGTGCTGGTCATCAGCACGACCAACGCCTGGGCCACCGGGGGAAACACGATCGATCATTGGGATGGCACAACCTGGACCGCCGTCGCCAACCCTGCGCCTGCCGACGCCGGCGACCTCTACGCCCTGGCTGCTGTGAATGCGAACGATATCTGGGCGGTGGGCCGCACCGCGAGCGGGTCGGTGGCGCAAAGTTATACGATGCACTGGGACGGCACCGCCTGGAGCCGGGTCCCCAGCCCGAACGTCCCGCCCGGGCACACCGAATTGTACGGAGTCACGGCGCGGGCCACGAACGATGTCTGGGCCGTGGGCGTAGGTAACACCAGCCAATCGCTCATCCTGCACTGGGATGGCAGCACCTGGACCGTGGTCCCCAGCCCCGCCGTCGGCTCTGGCTACAACTGGTTGTGGTCCGTCGCGGCGGTTGGCCCGAACGATGCGTGGGCCGTGGGGGATGTCCAGTATGGGGCACAGCCGCTGATCCTCCATTGGAACGGCAGCGCCTGGACCGCGATCACTAGCCCCGCGCTGACGTATGAGGCGCACCTGCGGGGGCTGGCCGTGGTCGCCGCCAATGATATCTGGGCGGCGGGCTTTGACGGGATCCAGGTGCCCCACACTTTGTTGGATCACTGGGACGGCACCAGCTGGCAGGTGGTCCCCGCCGAGCTGGCCCCGCCCTATACCTCGTCGCAGTTATGGGATATTGTGGCGATCGGGGCGCGCGATCTCTGGGCGGGGGGCCGCACCGTCGACAGTGATCCAGGGGTGCTGATCGCCCATGGCGGGCGATTCAGCGATGTGATCCCCACCGACTATTATTACCACCCGGTGAATGTCCTGGTGGCGGTGGGGGCCATCGGCGGCTATCCCGACTGCACCTTCCGCCCGTTTAATAACGTGACCCGGGCGCAGGCGGCGAAGATCCTGGCCGCCGCTGCGGGCTATAGTGAGCCGGTGCCCAATACGCAGCAAAGCTTTGAAGATGTGACACCAGGGAGCACATTCTGGGTCTGGATCGAGCGGATCACCAATCGCGGGATTATCCAGGGGTACCCGTGCGGCGGGGTAGGGGAGCCATGCATAAGTCCCACGAACCGCCCCTACTTCCGCCCGAACAACAACCTGACGCGCGGCCAACTCGCCAAGATCACGGCGAATGCAGCGGGCTACAATGAGCCGATCCCCAGCACGCAACAGACGTTTGAAGACACGCTGCCGGGGAGCACGTTCTGGTTGTATGTGGAGCGTAGCGCTGGACATGGCGTGATCAGCGGCTATCCCTGTGGGACCGCCGGGGAGCCGTGTCTACCGCCGGGCAATCGGCCCTACTTCCGCCCGGTCAACAATGTGACCCGGGGGCAGACCGCCAAAATCATCGCGAATACATTGCTTACGGGTCCATAAACGCGGCGATCCCCACAGCGGGCCCGTTGGGGTCGGCGCGGGTATTGTCCTGTAATCAACGGGGTTTTGGA
>JBBSEL010000713.1:0-3369 GCA_038239755.1 Chloroflexia bacterium
GCACGTCCGTTCCCGGCAGCTTGAACGCACAGCTTTGCTCGCCCTCGCGCCAGGCTTCTTCCAACCCCAACTGATCGCGGTAGAAGGTGCGGGCCGCAGGCAGATCGGCCACCGGCAGGTACACGAAAGTCATTTTGCCGTCCATTGGTGTCTCCTTTGTGGGTAGTAACATCTTGACGAAAGACCATAACTCTGTTATGCTTATTATAACAGAGTTATGGTCTTTCGTCAACCCTATAGCGGAGACTGCGATGCCCGAAAATATCCCGATCCCTGGCTCAACCCGCGCCCGGTTGCTCACTGCCGGACTGCGCGCGTTCGCCGAGGGTGGTTATGAGGCGGTAGAGGTGGACGTGGTGGCTGCCGAGGCCGGGGTTACGGTGGGTTCCCTGTATCACCACTTCCACGCGAAGGCCAACTTTTACGGGGTCTTGCGCGACGAGATGACGCAGCGGCTGCTCGACCGGATCGAGGCCGCCGCTGACGCGGTCGGGACGGGGGAGCGGGTCCGCGCCGGGGTGCTGGCGGCCTTCGATGGGGCGCTCCGCATCCACGCGGGGCAGCTCATCAGCGAACCTGACCCGCGCCACGGCCCCGACCCGATCGCTGCCACCCTGGGGCGGCTGGCTGCCGCCGACGGGCGCGCGGCGGCAGATACCCTGGGGTTCTTGCTCACCGCCGCCTTGCGCGCCGCGCTCGTGCGTGTAGGGGCCGCGCCCTCCAGCCAGGAGGAGGCGCGGGCCGCATTGGCGCAATTGGTACGCTGAGGTTCGCCGCCCGCTACAGCGGCAACGCGGCTACCGAGCGCCGGAGGGATAGCGCCAGGCGTAATAATGCTGGCCCACGTTGCCCATTTCCACGCGGAACGCCGCCGGGTTGGCCGGGGTGTAGGTCAGCACGCGGCGCTCATACGCCTGGATCAGCACATATTTACGGGCGCCTCCGACCAGCACTGCGGCCCAGTACGGTTCGCTGATCGGCAGGCCGCTGGCGTAATACCAGGGGGCGCTGAGGGCACCCTCCAGGACCTGCCCGTTTTCCACCACCGGCCCCTGCTGGTTCAGGAAGTCCCAGAACACGCGCGGGATGTTGTGGCCCACCCCGGCTTCGTAGTGGACGAAATCTACCCCATCGTAATTGCCCTTCGTGGCATCCTCGGCGGTGGCCCCGGAGCGGGCTAGCGTGGCGGTGGCCCGTTGCCCGGTGCGGTCGGCGGCGGTGTGATTGCCCAGCACGGTGTTCGCCACCCCGGCGAAGCTGGCATAGGTCGGGGCTTGGGTATCGCCCCCATCCCCGGCGACATTCGCGCCGGAGGCGGTGCGGGTGGTGAAGGCGCTGTCGCCCACCTGCATCCGCCCGGAGACCAGTTCTTCGACCAGCAGGCCGTTGGTGACGAAGAAGGCCCCGTTCGGGTCGGCGGCAGGATCGTTAAGCTCCATGCGGCTCTTATCGAAATATTGCACCAGGCGTTGGCCGCCGGGACTCCCGGCATACAGCTCCATCAGGCCCGCGCTGTTGGGGGCCGGACCCCAGAGCCAGGAGCGCGCCGCGCTCCCGTTCGCCACCAGGCTGTCGGTGCGCGTCCAAACGCGGGTGAAGGCGGCGGCGGCGAACCCAGAGGGTGGGGCTGCGGGGGCGGGTGTCGCCGTGGCGGCGATGGCGGGCAGGCCCCAGGCGTTAAGGACCGAGCCGGAGAGCCAGTAGACCATGCCGTGGGCGATGGCGAGGCCGGAGTTGGCCGAGCCAGCCTTGGCGGGCAGCAGCGTGCGCAGGACCGCGCCGCTGGTCTCGTCCAGCACCTGCACCCCGGCGGCCCCGGTGTTGACGAAGATCAGGCCCGGCACCAGCGCCATATTGCCGTGCATCGTGCCGACGTTATTTGCCACCCAGCGGTCGGCTCCCGTCGCCGGATCGACGGCGTAGATCTTGGCGTTGGCGGCGATGAACAGGGTTCCCCCACTGCCATAGCTGGGATCATAGGCGGGCATCATGCCGACCGAGGTGCCGGTGTCGCGGGTCCAGAGCGGCCCGGCGTTGACGTTGTCGAGCACGTAGGCGTAGAAGGTGCCGTTTTTGTGATTGGCCCCGACCAACACGCGGTTCGTGGCGTCGTGGAAGATCACCGGCGTGGTGCCGAAATCGAGGTCCCGGCTGGTGGCCCCTTCCTGGTCGGCCTGGCGAATTTGCAACGTGGTGGGGTCGAGCGTGAGCATGGCGCGGGTGTAGGGGCCGTTGGCTCCCTTGTAGTCCTCGCCGCTGGCAACCACCAGGGTGTTCCCGTCGGCGCTGAGCGCGGGCGATTGCCAGATCCCGGCCCCGGCCACGCCCGCCGGGGCGAAGTAGACGTTGGCCTGCTGCACCCCGCTGCTCAGGCTGACGGCGCGCACTTCCCCGCGCACCGACGGGTCATCGCAGCGCGAGGACACGCCCAGCAAGGCGCGGTTGCCGACGATGAGCGGGGAGGCCCAGGGAAACCCGCTAGTGCCCACGTTGAGCGCCGCGCGCCACAATTGCGCCCCGCTGCTCGCGTTCAGGCCGTAATAGGCGGCATCGCCCCCCCCGGCCACCACCACATTGCCGGAAATGGCGGGCGTGGCACCGACGCCGATGTTGAAGCAACTCACCTCGATATGCCCGATATTGGCCGTCCAACTGCGGGCACCGCTGACGGCATCGAAGGCGAAGAAGTTGGGCGGGCTGATCACGCTGCTGGCGACGTAGACCCGTCCGTTCGCTACGCTGGGTGCCCCGGAAGGGGCGACGCCGTTGCTGCCGACCTCTTGCTGCCAGAATGATTGGAGCCTGGCGACCGTGTTACGGGTAATCGCGGTTTCCGCGCCGTTGAAGTTGGTGCGCTGCGCGTCGTGCCCATACGTCGGCCAGTCACCGGTGCCGGTCGGCGGGGTTTGGGCCGCGAGATCGCGGGCGGTCAGCGCTCCCAGCGCCCCCAGGAGCAGGATCAAGAACGCGGTCGCACTCCCTGCGCCGCGTCGTCGCAAACGGTTGTTGTTCACCATGATAGACTTTCTAGCTGGTCCGGTGTGCTGTGCCGCCAGGCGACACCAGGGGTTGGGTTGTTCTTTTCGGGGTTGGGCAGTGCAAGACTTGCGCCACTAGGCGCGTGCTGCGCCTGCTAACGGCGGGCCGGTGGCTCACTGATGCCCGACGATGGCGTGAGGCACATACGGCTCTTCCAGGTAGGCGACCTCTTCCGGGGTCAGGTGGACCGACAGCCCGCCGATCGCGTCTTCCAGATGACCGATCTTCGTCGCCCCGATGATCGGTGCGGCCTACGGCTTCTTCTGGAGCAGCCAGGCCAGGGCGATATGCACCCGTGGCACCCCATGCTTTTGCTCGATTTGCTCCTCA
>JBBSEL010000714.1:0-3366 GCA_038239755.1 Chloroflexia bacterium
CGAAGACCTGGCGATGCTGGTCTTCTTCGCGCCCGCCGAGTATACCCTGGCGAGCGGCGCGGCGGAGGCGGCCCCGGTCTCCTGAACCGGGCTGCCCCGCCATTCGACCGATCTTGCGCTGCCAGCGCGGCGTACTGCTTGACAGCGATCGCGGATTTGTGCTATATAACAGATAAGTGCATATTGTAAAGACGTTGAGCGGGAATAGTAGGCCTGTCCTTTGCGAGGCCAGCGAACTGGGAGAGTGAGAGCCAGTATCGTCCGGCACGCTGAACCCACCCGTGAGTCGCCTGTGAAAACGCCCTCTGTGGGTGACTAAGCAGCGCCGGATGCCCCCCCGTTACCGTGGGGCGCAGTATCGGGCCGATGTCGCCCCGTACTGGCAGAGCGAGTCGCTACCCGACTAATGCAGGTGGTACCGCGGGGTCTTTTGAACCTCGTCCTGAGTGAGGACGAGGCTTTTTTATTTGTCTGGAGGGTACCACGATGGACGAACGCTTATCGATTATTGGCGCGGGCAACATGGCCGAGAGCTTTATCGCGGGGGTGTTGAGTGCGGGCGTGCTGGAGGCCGACGCGATCCTGGTGACCAACCGCTCGCACGGCAAGCTGGAGCGGCTGGCGGCGCGCTGGGGCGTGCGGACCAGCTATGACAACACCGAAGCGGTGGCCTGGAGTGATACCATCATCCTGGCGGTGAAGCCGGTAGACATGCGCGTCGCGCTGACCCCGTTGGTGGGGACCGTGGCGGGCAAGCTGATCATCAGCGTGGCGGCGGGCGTGGGCATGGCCCAGGTGCAGGGCTGGTTGGACTCGCCCGCGCAACCGCTGGTGCGGGTGATGCCGAACACCCCGGCCCAGGTGAGCGAAGGCATGTCGGCCTGGGTGGCAAACGATCATGTCAGCACGGCACAGCGGGCCTGGGTACGGCGCTTGTTGGGCGCGTTGGGGCGCGAAATCGTCATGCGCCACGAGGACGCGCTCGATCAGGTCACGGCGGTGAGCGGCAGCGGCCCGGCCTACCTGTTCTACTTTGCCGAAGTGCTGATCGCCTCGGCCCGCGAGATCGGGCTGGATGAGGCCGAAGCACACGAACTGGTCTTGCAGACGATCTGGGGCGCGGCCAAGATGCTGCGCGAGGGCACCAGCGCACCGAGTACCCTCCGCCATGCGGTCACCTCCAAAGGCGGCACGACCGAAGCGGCCCTGGCCGAGTTTGTGGAGGGCGATTTCTCCGGCGTGGTGGCGCGCGGTGTCCACGCCGCTTATCGCCGGGGCGGCGAGATCCGGCGCAAGCTGGCCGCCGACTAGAGGCGGGGCGCGCTAGCCCCGTCCGCCCTGCAAGTTCCCCTGGCCGCCGCCGCCCTGGCTGCCGCCGCCCTGTCCCCCGCTGCCGCCCGACCCGGCGGGAATCGGGTTGCCGATGCGTTGGCTACCCTGCACCTGCCCCTGATCGTCCCCTTGCTCCTCGCTCTCTTTGATGTTGCGCGGGTGCTGTCCGCCCTCGGTCTCGTCTTCCTGCTCGTCGTTGTGATCTTCCATGTGGTTCCTCCTGTATGGTGGGGTGCCCACGCACCCCTCACCCTTGTCCCCTCTCCCCGCTCAGGCGAGGCGAGGGGGACTCCGCCTTTGCTGCCTTGTGCGAGGCGGCGGTTTCTAAGCCTCAATCCTGATCGATCCAACTTGTCGATCCAACTTGGATCGAATTCTCTTTTGATTGAATCGATCTGTTTGCTGTCTGTCCCGATCGTGGCGACAGCCCCCCTCGCTCCGCGTGAGCGGGGAGAGGGGACGGGGGTGAGGGGTGGTCGGGCATCCTCCACCCTGCCTGGAGCAACTTACGTACCGCGCCGGGCGGAGAGGCGAGTCGCCAAAGGATGGGTGTACTATGCGCCTGGCGTAGTAGAGGGCACCCACCACGCGGGGTAGGAGAGGATACAACCAGCGGCGCTAGCGGGCGGCGGCGATTATGGCTGATAATAAAGCCAACGAGATGTGCAGGTGCCGGAGCGGAAATCGGGCCACGCTGTAAACGTGGTGGGCACTGCCCTTCGGGGGTTCAAATCCCTCTCTGCACGCCGTCGCGCCTGGTGTCTGTAGCTCAATCGGCAGAGCACCCGCCTGTGAAGCGGGAGGTCGTGGGATCATAGCCCACCAGTCACCCCCGGATAACTATCCGGCCCACCTCCAACCGGGGATGGGCGTGTATCGCTACACCCTACTGCGGCGGCCCGCTCCGGCGGCTCCGCGCCCGGCTCCAGCCTGGCTGGGGGTGGACCTTAACAATTGAATGTTTCTGGTGAATGTATTTGGACGGTGGCCGAGTGGACGATGGCGGGCACCTCCCAGGTGTCTCTACCCCTCCCGGTAGCGTCGCAGGTTCGACTCCTGCCCGTCCTCCCATTCACGTACTATCGGGATGTGGCGTAGCCTGGTTAGCGCACCTGGCTGGGGGCCAGGAGGTCACAGGTTCGAATCCTGTTATCCCGACCCGATCCGACCATCGGTCCTTGTTTGGGTCATTGTGGTCGCGGTTTCCAAAGTGTGTCATGATCCAGCTTGGGAAGCCGCCTACCGCACAAGTCATTATAGCGCAATTTTCTTTCGCTTTGCGGGCGTAGCTCAATCGGACTAGAGCACCAGGCTTCGAACCTGGGGGTTGCGGGTTCAAGTCCTGCCGACCGCGCCGCCCCTGTCCAGGGGCAACAATCTATCGGGATGTGGCTCAGTTTGGCTAGAGCGCCACGTTCGGGACGTGGAGGCCGCAAGTTCGAATCTTGCCATTCCGACCTTACACCTCAACCGGGGAGTGCCCTCGCATGATGCTTTGCAGCATGTCACTTTTCCCAGTCCGTGGAGCGACGCATTCGCGTCCAACCCGGCGGGAGCACTTTTGTTAACGGCGAGCAACCGCTCTCCGGCTGACGTTGTAACGGACCACCCGTTGGTCCACCCTTATGAAGACGTGGCTCAGAGGATAGAGCACCGGGTTGCGAACCCGGCGACCGCAGGTTCGAGTCCTGCCGTCTTCGCCCGACCCTGCCGGGTCGTGCGTACATGGTTATCAGCCTTTTGGGGTTGTAGCTCAATTGGTAGAGCGCCCGCTTTGCGGGAGGTTGTGGGTTCGAGTCCCTCTACTTGCCATGATGGCCTTTTATCCGGCGGTGCCGGACCCCCGCGCATGTAGCTCAGCTGGCAGAGCACCTCTCTGATATGGAGGAGGTCGCAGGTTCGAACCCTGCCGGGCGCACCCCCACGATGGGCTTACCCTTCGCGTGTGACACTCACTTTGGTGGAAACTTCGCTCAAATGGGCAGGCCCACCCCAACTTTTATCCTCGTAAAGAAGGAGGCAGCACATGGAAAA
>JBBSEL010000715.1:0-3365 GCA_038239755.1 Chloroflexia bacterium
GGCGAACGCCTTCGTGATCATATTCGCCGTGTTCACCGTATTCCCGATCTACTACGTGGCCCAGGCGGCGTTCCGGTCGGGGCAGTCGTTGTTCAGCACACAGTTGCAGCTCTGGCCGACAAACCCGACGCTAGAGAACTTCAACCACATGATCAACCAGACGCCGATGTTGACGTGGTTCAAGAATAGCCTGTTCGTCGCCTCGCTGACCACGCTGGCGAGCCTGTTTGTCGTGACCAGCGCCGCCTATGCGTTTTCGCGCTGGCGGTTTATGGGGCGCGACGGGCTGCTGACGCTGATGCTGGCGATCCAGACGTTCCCTGGCATCCTCTCGCTGATCGCGATTTTCGTCATCTTCAAAGAGCTGCACCTGCTGGACAGCCTGCTGGGCTTGGTCATCGCCTACACCTCCGGTTCGCTGGTCTTCTCGATCTGGAACCTGAAGGGGTACTTTGACACTATACCAGCGGACCTGGAGGAAGCGGCCCGCGTGGACGGAGCGACTCCAACGCAGGCCTTCTTGCGGGTCATGCTGCCCCTGGCCCGCCCGGCGTTGGCCGTCACCGCGCTGCTCGGCTTCATGGCCGGGTGGGGCGAGTACATCATGGCCCAGACCGTGTTGTTCAGCGAGAACAACTACACGATGATGGTTGGCATCATCGGGTTGCAGACCGACAACAACAAGCCGTGGGGCTACTTCGCCGTGGGCGCGATCTTCGCGGCGGTGCCGGTGATGATCCTGTTCCTGGCGCTGCAAAAGCAGTTGCAAGCGGGCTTGACGTTGGGCGGGGTCAAGGGCTAGGATGGCCGAGTCTCCGTCGTCCGACTTATCACCAGACCTCAGTGTAGCGGAGTCGTCCACCCCGGTGGGCGACTCCGCCTCCGCTTTGCCGGGCCAGCATCCCGAAGTGACCGCCGACTTTGCCTTCGGGCAACTGGCGGCCAGCCCCGAAGCGACCCGTGAACGGACACAAGCCCTCAGCCTTGTCCAACATAAGCTCCAGATCACGCCGCTGCGTCCCCAATCGGGCGCAGCGGTCCTGGTGACTGCCACCACCGGCCCGGCCTATCCCGCCTGCGCGGTCTGGCTTTACTACACCACCGACGGCAGCCGCCCCGGTGGGCAGGGCGGCCAGGCCACCCACGGCACTGCCCTGGCGATGGACGAATGCGCCCCGCGCTGGGCGGATCTGTTGTGGGATTACCTGAGCGTGTGGGAGGCGACGATCCCGCCGCAGCCGCCCGGCACGATTGTGCGCTACCAGATCGAGGCGCTGGCCGAGCCGGGCAGCGGGTTAGCCCCGGCCTATGCCGATGCCGAACTGAAAGCCGCCGGGGGGATGGCCCCGGTCTTTGCCTATCTGGTGGACGCGCCCACCGCGCCCGATTGGGTGCGAAGCGCCGTCTTCTACCATATCTTCCCCGACCGCTTCAACCACGGCAGCGGCGGGGCCTGGATCGAAGCTGAGGGCTGGCGCGATAAGCTTGGCGGCACACTGCGGGGCATCACCAAGCGATTGGACTATATTCGCGACCTGGGTGCGACCGCGCTCTGGATCTCGCCCGTGTTTGCCAGTCCCAGCTACCATCGTTACGACAGCAGCGACCTGTTCACGGTGGACCCGACGCTGGGCACCAACGAAGACCTGGCGGAACTGGTCCAGGCGGCGCACGCCCGCGGCCTACGGGTGCTGCTCGATCTGGTGGCGAACCACATCTCCAACCGGCACCCGCTGTTCCAGGATGCCCATACCAACCCCGGCAGCCCCCACCACGACTGGTTTACCTGGCTGGAGTGGCCTGACGATTACATCATGTTCTACACGGCGAAGGGGATGCCCCGGCTGAACCACGAAAACCCCGATGCCCGCGCCTACTATCTCGACTCGACCCGCTTCTGGTTGGAGAAATATGACATCGACGGCTACCGGCTGGACTACGTGCTCGGCCCGTCGCACGACTTCTGGACCGAGTATTACCGCACGGTCAAGGCGGCCAAGCCCGATAGCTTCTCGGTCGGGGAGGCCACCCACGGCCCCGAAACGATGCGCAGCTATGAAGGCCGCATGGATGGCGTGCTCGATTTCCACTTCCTGAGCATGATCCGGGGGCTGGTCGCCTTCGAGACGGTCAAGGTCAGCGTGTTCGACCGCTTTCTGGAGCAGAACCGGCGCTACTATTCGCCCGGCTTCCTCACGCCGACCTTCCTTGATAACCACGACATGAACCGCTTCCTCTGGGTGGCGCGGGGCGATGTGCGCAAGCTGCGGGCAGCAGCGGCTTTGCAGTTCACCCTGGCCCCGCCGCCGATCATCTACTATGGCACCGAGGTCGGCATCCGCCAGAAGAGCGACATCCGCACCAGCGGGTGGGGCGGCGATGCCCAGGCGCGGGGGCTGATGCCCTGGGATGTCGCCATGCAGGACACCGATCTGCTGGCCTACTACCAACGACTGATCGCCCTCCGCCGCGCCCATCCGGTGATCTGGCAGGGCACCCGCGCGACGCTCCATCTCGATGAAGCGGCCCGCACCTATGCCTACGCCCACACCGGCGCGGGGTTGCCGGGCCTGCTGACCGTGCTGAACCTGGGCGCGGACCCCCGCACGATCCCAATTACCCTACCGGCGCACCTGGCGGGGCCGGGCACGCTCCGTGACCAGCTTAACGATTACACTGTGGAACACACCGGGGACCTATTGCGGGTGACGCTCCCGCCCTACGCGGCGGCGCTGATCCCGCTCCAACCTGGCACCTAATATTTTGGGGAGATTTGACGCACTATGGATACGCAACCGGCCTTTCCTGCACTCCAGGGGGCTGAATTTATGGTCCTGACCACCTATCGCCGCAGCGGCGACCCGGTCCACACCACCGTCTGGTTCGCCCAGGTAGGCGACCGGCTCTATGTGACGACAATGAATGGCGCGGGCAAAGCCAAACGCATCCGCAACAGCGAGCAGGTCGTTGTCGCCCCCAGCGACCGGATGGGCACCATCCAGGGGCCGAGCCAGACCGCCCGCGCCCGCGTGCTGGCCCCCGACGAGTTCCCCACGGCGCTAGAGGCGCTGCGGGCCAAGCTCAACCCGGCGTTCGATCAAATGATCAGTCAGGGCGGCCCGCGTGGTGGGGCACCCGACGACCGGATTTACCTGGAAATCCGCCCCGAAGAAACAGCCATCGCCTAGCGGTTCGGTGGGTGGCCCACCCAGCCTCGGAGGGGCGACAGACGCTAGCCCACGGCGTAAGCCGAGCGGATCCGGCCCAAGCCCCCGCCAGCCCCGGAGGGGCGACAGACGCTAGCCCACGGCGTAAGCCGTGTGGCTCAAGTAGCCAATATAACAAGCCCCGGAGGGGCGACAGAC
>JBBSEL010000716.1:0-3359 GCA_038239755.1 Chloroflexia bacterium
ACCTGGCCGAAGCCGCCGTCGAAGCGTTGTTGGGCCTGACCGAAGGCGTGGCCGGGAAGAAACTGGGCCGCACCATCTTCCCCCTGATCGCCACCCTGTTCATCTTCATCCTCGCCGCGAACTACCTATCGCTGTTCCCCGGCGTCGGTTCTATCGGTGGCTGCTACCCGGCTGCCGAAGTCGCCGCCAGCACCGACGCCAGCGCCACCCCGGTGGCGGAAGACCCCAAGAACCCCTGCGTCAGCCACCCCGGCACCGAATTCCGCCCCTTCCTGCGCGCCCCCGGCGCTGACCTGAACACCACCCTGGCGATGGCTCTCATCGCCGTCGTCATCGTCCAGATTACCGGCGTGCTATCGCACGGCGTCGGCGGCTACATCAAAGAGCTATTCACTCCGGTCTTTCTGGGACCGGTCCACATCATCGGTGAACTATCGCGCATCATCTCGCTCTCCTGTCGTCTTTTCGGCAACATCTTTGGCGGCGAGGTACTCTTGCTGGTCATGTATTCCCTGCTTGGCGGTATCTTCGTCGGCTTTGGAGCGGTCATCTTCCTGGGGCTGGAGATCCTCTTCGGCGGGATCCAGGCCTTGCTCTTCTCCATGCTGACCCTCACCTATATCTCGCTGGCTGCGGCGGGCCACGGCCCCGGTGGCGACCACGCCGCCGAGGCGCACGTCCAACAGGACGGGGCAATCGAGCACCCGCGCACCGGCACAGAAGCACATATGGCTTAGGCAATTTTGGATGGGAGATTTTGGCTTGGGGAGCAGGACCGTCCCGATCCAGATCAGAAATCCAGAATCGGAAATCCAAAATTCACATCACACTGAGGAGGATGTATTTAGATGTTGGACACGACTGCGACCGCGATTTCTTTGCTCGGCCCGGTACTGGATCAGGCGTTTCAGACGGGTGGGGGCGTCACCGGCCCGCTCAAGCAGCTAGCCGCTGGCCTGGCGATTGGTCTGGGGGGCATCGGCCCCGGTATCGGTATCGGCATCGCCGTGAGCGGGGCCATGCAGGCCATTGGCCGCAACCCGGATGCCGCCGGTGATATTCGTGGCACGATGATCCTCGGTGCCGGTCTGGCCGAAGCGGTGGCGATTTACGCCTTCGTGGTGGCCCTGGTGCTGCTGTTCGTTTAAGCCGCCCGGCTTCCCTATCATCAGGTAAGCGGGAGCCGCGGCCCTGGCGTTTGCGCCCGGCCCGCTCCCGCTGGAGAGGGCATATAAGATGGAAGCATTAGGTATTGATGTTGCCCTGCTGATCTGGCAGGCCATCGCGTTTGGCCTGCTGGTGTACTTGCTCTATCGCTTTGCCTACAAGCCGGTCATGAACATGCTCGACCAGCGCACCGAGCGCATTACCGAGAGCATCGCCCAGGCCGAGCAGATCAAGCAAGAACTGGCCGCCGCCCAGAAGCGCGGTGAAGAAGAAATGCAGCGCGCCCGCAAGGATGCCCAGGAACTGCTCGGCAACGCGCAGGCCGCCTCGCAGCGCACCATCGCTGCCGCGCAAGAAGAAGCCCAGCGCCAGCGCGAGAAAATGCTGGAAGAGGCCCGCAGCCAGATCGCCAACGAGACCGAAAAGGCCAAGAGCGACCTGCGCCGCGAAGTCGGACGTTTGACCATCATGGCCGCCACCCGCATCATTGGGCAAGAACTCCAAACCAACCCTCAACTCCATGAGAAGTTGGTGGACGATGCCTTGAGCCAGGCGGACCGCCGGTCGTAAGTTGCGAGTCATCAGTTATTAGTCATTAGTTATTAGTTATTGATGTCAAGAGCCTGGCAGCAGGAGCAAAAGACGAATAACTAACAACTAACAACTAACGACTAACAACCAGGAGTTACTATGGCGCAAGGAGCAGTGGCGCGGCGTTACGCGGAAGCCGTGTTCGACCTCGCCAAAAAGAGCAAGACCATCGACCGCTGGCGCAGCGACCTGCGTACAGCGGCGGGGATCCTGTCCGACCCGAAGCTGATTCGGGTGCTGGAAGACCCGAAGGTGCCGCGCGCCGCCAAGCGCCAGATCCTGGACGACGCTTTCACCGTCAAGCTGGACCCGCTGGTGCAGAACCTGCTGTACCTGCTGGCGGAGCGGGCACGGTTGAGCATGGTGCCTCGGATCACCGACGAGTTTGTCGAAATGGCGAACCGGGAAGAAGGGGTCATCATCGCTAACGTGACCACGGCGGTCACCCTGAGCGAAGCGCAGCAAAAGAAGGTGCAAGACCGCCTGCGGCAGCTAACCGGTGCCCAGAAGATCGACTTGCGCCTCAATACCGACCCCCGCATTATCGGCGGCATGATCGCCCGCGTCGGCGACGAGCTATATGACGGCAGCGTGCGAACCAAACTAAACGAGCTACAAGAACGGTTGACTTAAGTGGTTAGTGTTTAGTGATCAGTGATTAGTGCCTCGTCGTTTATAATCGCACTAATCACCAACCACTCGCAGGAGGCATCCATGACATTACGAGCAGAAGAAATCAGCTCGATTATTCAGAGCGAAATCGAAAACTTTGGACAGCCGGTGCGGGCGGTCAACGTAGGCACCGTGGTCGAGGTCGGCGACGGCATCGCCCGGGTATACGGTCTCGCCAACGTCATGGCCTCCGAACTGGTCGAAATTGACGTGCAGACCAAGAATGGGCCTGCCACCGTCAGCGGCCTGGCCTACAACCTGGAAGAAGAAAGCGTCGGCGTCATCGTCCTCGGCCCCTACACCGATATCGAGGAAGGCGACACCGTCCGCGCCACCGGGCGCATCATCGAAGTGCCGGTGGGCCGCGAACTGATCGGGCGCGTGGTCAACATGCTTGGTGAGCCGATTGATGGCAAAGGCCCCTTGCCTGCCAATATGAAGCGCCGCCCAGTCGAACGCATCGCCCCCGGTGTGGTCCTGCGCAAGAACGTGGACACCCCGGTGCAGTTCGGGGTCAAGTCGGTGGACGCGATGTTCCCGGTGGGCCGTGGGCAGCGTGAACTAATCATCGGTGACCGCCAGACGGGCAAGAGCGCCCTCGCCGTAGACTGTATCATCAACCAGAAGGGCACCGGCATCGTCTGCATCTACGTCGCCGTCGGCCAGAAGGCCTCGACGGTGGCCCAGTTGGTAGCGACGCTGGAGCGCAACGGCGCGATGGAGCATACGATCATCGTCGCCGCCACAGCCGCCGACCCCGCCGCCTTCCAGTTCCTGGCCCCCTACTCCGGTTGCGCGATGGGCGAGGAAATCATGGAAACCGGCGGGGATGCCCTGATCGTCTATGATGACCTGAGCAAGCACGCCTGGGCCTACCGCCAGGTGGCCCTGCTGCTGCGCCGCCCGCCCGGACGCGAAGCCTACCCCGG
>JBBSEL010000717.1:0-3353 GCA_038239755.1 Chloroflexia bacterium
AGCGCCGCCAGAGTGGTCGGGGCGGTGCGGAACGCATCGAGCAAATCTTTCGGGATATCGTACACAGTGCATCTCCTCAAGCCGTTGTGTCCCCGAGCTTCACCCGCTGGGGATGTGCGTTTCAATAAACGTCGCCAGCGTGCCCAACGTGTCCAAGCTGTCCAGGTTAAGATCCTCTGCCGCCACATCTACCCCGAACGTGGCCTGGACCGCCGCCAGCAGTTCCATCCCGGTCAGCGAGTCGAGCGCCAGCCCCGCGCCGAACAGCGGTGTCGTGTCGGGCAGCGCCGCCATCGTCGTGGGGGGCTGTTCCAGCACGCGGGCCAGCGTTTCGCGCAGCTTCACAGCCACAGGCGAACGATCGGTCATGGGCGCACCTCGATCTGGAGCCATTCGGGAGAGGGTGGCAAGTCGCCCGCCAAATCGCGGCGGAAGACCGTCGCCCCGTCCAGCAGCGGGTCGGGCGAAACGAAGGGATCGGCGGCGCGGAACCCCAGGCTCCGCAGCAGCACCACCATCTGGCGATTCTGCGGCGTGGGGCGATAGAGCGCCTCTAGCGTAGGATGCCCCTCGGCCTGCGCCGTCGCCAGCAGATGGCGCAAGAGTGCCGCCGGGATGCCGCGCCCCTCCACCCGGCAACTGAGCATGAGCAATTCGACCAGGGGGCCGCCGTCGGTCCCACCCTGGCGGTCCACCAGCGCCGCGCCGATCAGGCCGTAGTCGCCAAAGCGGTCGGTCAGCCGGGCAGTGAGTACCGGATAGCGGGCTGGATCGTGGACGTGGGTGGCGACAGCGGCGGGACTGTAGCGCACCCCGGTGCTGTTGAGCTGGTTGGTGCGGGCGACCATCTCATTCAGGCGCGGTAGGTCAGCATCTGTCGCCGGGGCGATGGTCAAGTGCATCCCGCAAGCGCACAAGAAATCGAGCCGCGACCCGGCCCAGGCTTGTTCGGCGGACTGCCGATCGGCTTCCTCCTGGTAAAGCGCCGTGCGCCGGGCAGCCTCAGCGGTGACCAAGCCGGGGGCGAATTCGGGGCGATCCGGCAGGCTGGGCACGTCTTCGGGGGCCAGCACCAGCACCTGAGGCAAGAGATGGGCGACGGCGGCACGCTCGAACGGGCTGTCGTCTACGAAGGCCAGGCTGTCCAGGCCGATGTTCAGCGTGGCGGCGATCTGGCGCAGCGCCTTGTCCTTCGGCTCCCATCCCACCTGGGGGGCGACGAAACGCCCGGCCAATTCGGGCGATCCCAATAGCCGCGCCCCGGTCGCCGGGTCATTGCGGCTCGCCACGCTGTGGACAATGCCCCGCGCCGCCAGGGTGTCGATCACCGCCAGCACGGCGGGCCGGGGCTGGGGCGGCGCACCTTCGGCCTGCACGCCGGTCCAGAGCGTGTCGTCCAGGTCCCAGACCACGCACTTGATCAGCCGGGAGGCGGTCGCCGTCGCGCCAGGGGCTAGCTCGTCCATCCCGCCTCCTCCTCCACGCCCCGGTGCAAAATCCGCACATCCTCACGGATCGGGTGCAGCGCCTCGCGGATGACTTCCACGATGCGGGCCGTGTCCATGTCGCCACAGCTAAACACGTCGAAGGCGGCGAAGCATTCCTCCGGCCAGGTATGCACGCTGAGGTGCGACTCGGCCAGCAGCAAGAACCCGGTCACGCCGCAGGGGGCGAACGGGTGAAAATAGGCGGTGAGGATGGTCGCGCCGCCCGCCAGGGCCGCCGCTTCCATCAGCGCCTTCATCGGCTCGGCCCGCTCCAACGGCTCCCCATCCGCCAGCCACACATCATATAATACATGCCGGTTACGTAACACGATTTGATAACCCTTATCCTTCGACTGACCAACCACAATACCTTATTATACATCTAATGACCAGAAGGACACTGTGTTAGGCCCAACAAAAACCCGGTGACCAGACGCCTAGCGCACGCCGATGCGGGCGAACAGGGCGAGATAGTCGGCGGCGATGCGGTCCCAGTCGAACCAGGCGGCGCTGGTGCGTGCCCCGGCGGCCAGCCGGGCGCGCAACGCCGGGTCGCCGGTCACCTGGGCGATGGCGGCGGCCAGGGCAGCAGGGTCGTCCAGGGGGGTGAGGAGGGCGTTCTCGCCGTGCTGGAGGCGGGGCCAGTCGTGGAAGGTCAGGGCGCGGGGGCCGGGGCGGTCGCCGCCTTCGGGGGCGCGGGGCTGCGTACTGACCACCGGCAGGCCGTGCGCCATCACCGCCAGCAGGCTGCCCCGGCGGAACGAGGCCCCATCGGCAAAGGGCAAAACCGCCAGATCGGCGCTCCCCAACGCCGCCGAGACCCCACTGGGCGGCACGTAGCCCGTCCAGTGGATCGCATCGGCCACGCCCAGGTCGCGGGTCAGGCGGGTGATCGCGGCGGCAGTGGCGCGGTTGGTCGGGTCGCTGCTGCCGATGCCCCCGCCGACCATCAGCAGGTGGACCGGGGACCCCCCCGCCCGCGCCGCTTGCAACGCCCGCAGGAGCGTGTCCAGCCCCTTGCTGGAGTTGAGGAAGCCGAAATAGGCGGCCAGCGGCACATCCAGCGGAATCTCTCGCGCCGCCCGCCAGCCGTCGCGGTTCCAGCCGGGCGGCGGGTGCGGGGTGATGTTCGCGCCAATGGGAATGCCCGCCGCCTTGCGGGCCAGGTCGGGCGGCAGCGCGGCGGCGTCCTGCGGGTTGGTGACGACCACGGCGGCACTCCCCTGCATCAGCACGCGGTTGACCCAACGGCGCGTCCGCCCGGCCTTGGGGAACAGGTACGGTTCGCGCAGATCGTGCATGGTGGTGATCACCCGCACGCCCGGCACCCGCCGCCGCAACCAGCCCGGCAGCCCGTTGATCGCCGGGTGCAGCCCGTAGGCCCCGGTCTGGTACTGGATGATCGCCACATCGGGGCGGCCGGCCCCCAGCAGCCGGGCCATCTCCGGCCACAGTCCCCAGCCCCAGCCGTGCACCTCACGCCGCACCTGCACCCGGCCCGCCTCGTCCGCCCCCGCGCAGCCGCTCGCATCCAGCGGCGGCACGGGCACCCCCGACGCGGGATCGGTCGTCAGCACCTCGACGGCGCACCCCGCCCGCACCAGCGCCGCCCCCAGGCACGCCGTATAATCCCCCACCCCGCCCTGCTGCGGGGGGTACTCGGCGGTGATGAGGGCGACTTTGGTGCGACGGTCTTTCTGCATGAGAAGCCTTTACGTACTGCGTACTGCGTACTGCGTCTTGCGTCGTTCTAATCCCTGATCCCTGATCCCTGACCCCTCGTCACGTTTCACGTTTCACGTTTCACACGCTCCCCCAGCCGTAACCCATCCCGTAACACCGCCCCGATCATCCGCAACCGGGCGG
>JBBSEL010000718.1:0-3349 GCA_038239755.1 Chloroflexia bacterium
CCTCGCGGGGGAACGCATTCGCCAGCCCGGCAACCCGAACTTCCAGTGGCAGCGGCACTGACCCGGCATGCCCCTTTTGTGTTGCGGTCTTACGTAATTCCTGCCCAAAACAAATAGCGCCAGGAATTTCCTGGCGCTATTTGTTTTGGGCAGGAATGACGTATGACCGCAACAGAATTGGGGCAGGCCGGGTCAGTGCCGCTGCCTCTGGAAGTTCGGGTGGCCGGGCTGGTGAAGGCGTTCCCCCGCGAGGGTGGGCGGCTGGAGGTGCTGCGCGATATCAACCTGACGGTGCCGCCGGGCTGGTTTGTCTCCATCCTGGGGCCGTCGGGGTCGGGCAAAAGCACACTGCTGGCGATCCTGGCGGGGTTGGACGCGCCTGATGCAGGCACGGTGAGCCTGTGGCCACAAGGCGGCGGGACGGCGCTGCCTGGACGGCTGGGCCACGTCGGCTACATGCCCCAGCGCGACCTGCTCCTGCCCTGGCGCACGGCGCTGGACAACGCGACGGTGGCGCTGGAGGTGCAGGGGGTGGGGCGGCCCCAGGCGCGGGCGCGGGCACTGCCCCTGTTCGCGGCGGTCGGGCTGGACGGGTTCGCCCACAACTACCCCCATGAGCTATCGGGCGGGATGCGCCAGCGGGTGTCGTTCTTGCGCTCGGCCATGGCGGCGCAGGGCTTGATGCTGCTGGATGAGCCGTTCGGCGCGCTCGATGCGCTGACGCGGGCGGCGATGCAGGAATGGCTGCTGGGGATGACTGACCGGCTGGGGGCGACGTTCGTCCTGGTCACCCATGATGTGGACGAGGCGGTGCTGCTGTCCGACCGGGTGGTGGTGCTGTCGCCCCGCCCCGGCCAGATTGTCGGCACGGTGGATGTAGACCTGCCCCGCCCCCGCTCCCGCGACACCACCGACGACCCGCGCTTCCTCCAATGCCGCCGCCACCTGCTCGACCTGCTGCGCTCCACCGGCGCGCTCGCCCCGCCGGAGGTCCGCCGATGAACCTGGCCCGCGAAACACCTGGCACCTCGCCCAAAATCCGCACTCCGCATTCCGCATTCCGCATTCTAAAGGAGTTGCTGCCCCCGGTGTTGGCCCTGGTCGGGCTGCTGGCGGTGTGGGAGGCGTATGTCGATCTTGTGCTGGCCGGGGTCAGCGGGGGGGTGCGCTTGCTGCCAGCGCCCACGCAGATCGTGCGGGCGCTGCTGACCAATACGGCGCTGCTGGCCCCGCACACCTGGCAGACGTTGCAGGAGACGCTGATCGGTTTTGCCGTGGCGCTGGTCGTCGGGTTCGGCTTCGCCATCGTCATCGACCTCAGCCCGCTCCTGCGCCGGGCGATCTACCCCCTGCTGGTGGTGTCGCAGACGATCCCCCTTCTGGCGCTGGCCCCGTTGCTGGTCTTGTGGTTCGGCTTTGGGCTGCTGCCCAAGGTGCTGGTGGTGGCGCTGGTCTGCTTTTTCCCCATCGTCGTCGCCGGGGCCGACGGGTTCCGCGCCACCGACCCGGAACTGGTCAAACTGTTCCGCACCTTCGGGGCCGGGCCGTGGACCATCTTCCGCCAGGTGCGCCTGCCCGGCGCGCTGCCCGCGCTCTTTTCCGGCCTCCGCATCGCCATCACCTACAGCGTCACCGGGGCGGTCTGGGGTGAATATGTGGGGGCCGAGTACGGGCTGGGCATCTTCATGCAGCGAGCGCAACATTCGTATCAGGTGGCGCTGGTGTTCGCCGCGATCATCGTCATCGCCGCGTTGAGCATCAGCCTGTTCCTGCTCACCTCGCTGGTCGAGCGGCTGGTCATCCCCTGGTACTTCGCGGGACGGGGAGACGTTAGAAATTAGAAATTAGAAGTCAGAAATCAGCTAATAGGAGTTATGAAGTGATGAAACGGGTATCAAGTCTATTCATGGCGTTGGTGGTGATCAGTGTGCTGGTGGCCGGGTGTGACGCAGGCGCGACGCCGACAGTGCTGCCGACCCCGGCGGAGGGGCCGCCAGTGGTGCTTACGGCTACCCCGGCCTCGGCGGTGCCGCCCAGCACGGCGAAAGACACCGTGCGGTTCGCGCTGGACTGGACGCCGAACACGAACCACACCGGGATCTATGTGGCCCAGCAAAAGGGGTGGTACGCAGCGCAGGGGCTGGACGTGCAGATCTTGCCCTATTCGGACGCAAACACGCCCGACACGCTGGTGGCGACCGGGCAGGCGGACTTCGGCATCAGCTTCGAGGAGTCGGTGGTGACTGACCGGGTGGACAAGCTGCCGGTGCTCTCGGTGGCGGCGGTGTTGCAGACCAACACCTCGGCCCTTGCGACGCTGAAAAGCTCCGGGCTGGATCGCCCGGCCAAGCTGGTGGGCAAGCGCTACGCCGGATTCGGCACGACCTACGAGGAGCCGGTCATTGCGACCATGCTCAAGACCGATGGCGCGACCAACCCGACGTTCAAACTGATCACCGCCAACCTGTCGGGCTACCAGGCGTTGGTGGCGAACCAGGCCGACTTCCTCTGGATCTATCAGGGGTGGGAGGGGGTGCAGGCCACGCTGGACAAGGTGGAGTTGAACACCTTCCTGCTCAAAGACTTCGGCGTGCCCGACTATTACACGCCGGTGATTATCGCCAACGAGAGCTACCTGGCCGCGCATGGCGATGTGGCCCGGCGCTTCCTGGCGACGACGCGGCAGGGCTACGAGTACGGCGTGATCAATCCCACGGATGCCGCCGACCTCCTAGTCGCCGGTGCCCCCGCCGGGACGTTCCCCGACCCGGCCCTGCCTCGCGCCAGTCAGGCCTACCTAGCCCCCTTCTTCAAGGGCGATCAACCCCATTGGGGCGTGCAAAAAGCCGAGTACTGGACCAACTTCCCGCACTTCATCGCCGCCACCGGCTTGCTCAAAGCCTCCGACGGCACCGTGGTCAAGCCGGAAGATATCGACTACGCCGGGCTGTTCACGAACGACTATTTGCCACAGAAGTGACGAGTGCTGAGTGCTGAGTGGACACGATGAGTGTTGAGAGATGTTGCGTTATGGTGTTTACTCAGTACTCAGTACTCAGTACTCAGCACTGGTTCGTGCGTCACGACGACCAGCAGATCGCCCGCCGTGAACGTGACAGCGGCGGGAACATGATCGAGGACATTGCTGATGCCCCGGCCCAGGCCCAGGTGGAGGGGTTCGGCGTGGAGAGGGTAGTGGAGGTGGGTGGTGGTGATGCCGCTGGCGGTGGGGCTGAGGGCGAGCAGACTCACCGTGTCGCCGGGCCGCCCGTCGAGGGCGCGCGTGGCCGGGCCGCGCAGGAGGCGCAGTTCGGTGTCGGCGGTGATGATCCGCACATCCTGGCCGATC
>JBBSEL010000719.1:0-3346 GCA_038239755.1 Chloroflexia bacterium
AACTCCCTAATTGAGCGTGAACACCAGATCGGCGGGCAGCGCGTCGGGCAAGACGAGGTTCTTTTGTTGCGGGGCCTTGCCGGGGGCCGAGGCCCGCACCGTGTGGGTGCCGCGCCGCAGCCCCAGGAACGTATAGCGCCCCTGCGCGTCGGTGGTGACGGCTGCCAGCGTCGCCCCGCCGCCATCCAGCCGCTGCACCGTGGCCCCGGCGATAGGCACGTTGGCGACCCCATCCATCACCCAGCCGCCGATCTGGATGAACTCGTCCACGCTGCCACTGATCATCTGACCGTCGAGGCTGACCCCATAGCGTTGGATGAACGTGGTCAGGGGCGGGACGGGCAGCGTGTCTTGCAACAGATCGAGCGGGGCGGTGGCGATGAGCTGGACGGCAGGCCGCCAGGGCAGCTTCATCGTGCTCCAGAAGTCGTTGAGCACGCGGGGCGCTTCGGGCGGGGCCACCGTCAGATAGACGTGGCTCTGCTGGAAGACCGGCCCGCCGCCCAGGCCCAGGGTGCCGGGTGTCACGTCGGGGTTGCGCAGCAGCACCCGCAGCGTTTCGGCCAGAATCTGGTGCTCGGTCAGGACCGGGCTGGTCGCCTCTGAATCCTCTTCGGGACTCCAGGCCGACAGCAGATAGTGGCAGTCGAAGTAGACCGGCGGGTGCGACTCGACGGCGGTGTGGTTGGGCAGTTCGATCACATCCCACGGGGCGCGGCGCAGCTCGCGGTTCTCACGGATCTCGTAGAGGTAGATATTGAGCCGCAGGTTGTTGCCGCTCCGCACCCGCGTCCGCCAATCTTCGTCGGGCACGGTGAAATAGAAGTCGGGCTTGGGCGGCGGGGGCGCGAGCGTCCAGCCGGTGTCCAGCACCCGTTGGATCAGTTGGTCAAGCAGATTGAGCATAGCGTTCTCATGTGATACAGGTGGCCGAGGTTACTTTGTCGGGTCGAAATAAGGTCGCCCGTTCTCGTAATGATAAAGTTGTTCCCAGGCGGCCTTGTGCTGGTCTTCGCCATCCTTGATCGACTTGCGTGCATCGCGGAACCGCTTTTGCTGGATCGCAATACGGGCGGAGGACTCGTGCGCCCGCGCCGTATCGAGGGCATGAGGATCCAGTTCGATTTCGCGTTGCTCCCAGATCTTTCGGATGGTCCCTTCCTTCATGAACTTATCCAACCGGGCCTGCTCTCGGTTGATGAGGTCACGCAACGCCTCATTCCGCTTGTTCATCTCCTCGGCCACGATGTTCTGCATGGCGGTGAGCAGGTTCGGGTAGAGCGTCGGGTCCACCAGCAGGTGCATCCCCTCTAATTCGACCCGATAGCCGTCCATGCCGCCCATGTGCGCCGCCTGTAACGCTTCGTATAGGCGCAACCGGCTCTTCTGGTAGATCGCTCCTGTTTGCTGTACCCATTGTTCCAGGGATCCTATTCGTGTCACCGGTTGTGTCTCGGCCACCGGGGCTGGAGTCGAGGCGGGCTTCTTCGCCCCGGCTGCGCCCTGCGCCGGGGCCGGGCGGGTGGGCTGGAGCCAGCGCCGGGTGATCGAATAAGTGGATCCCTTTTCCTCTGGGTCGAGGCGCGCCTGGATGTCGCGGGCGCTGCGGGCCGGGTACCAACTGATACTTTCAAACATGTCACCGGGCCGGAAGACACTGTCAGGATGGGGGGTGAAGCGGCGGAAGCGGAATTCCACAATCACGCCCTGGCCGGGGTTGTTGCTTAATGCCTCGGTAATCTGCGGCATCTCCTTATACAGCGCGCTCTGGGCGGCACTGCGCTGGATGCTATCTCCGATCGAATTGAGCACAGCGTTCAGGACTTCGAGCGCGAGGATGGTACCCCCGTGTATGGCGGCTCCGCGCGCTGCCGGATCAATCTCCGGCGGTAACTCCACGGCCCGACTGGGTACCCGTGTGCCCGGTGGGGGCCGGGGGGCGGGCGGCGGGGCCTCGGGTGGAGGTCGGGTGGATTGCGGGGCCGCTTCGTTGGCGGGGGCCTGTGGGGCAGGGCGGGCGGACTGTGGCGGCTCGTCGGCCACGGGGGCTTGCGGGGCAGGGCGGGCCGATGGCGGGGACGCTTCTGCCGCTGGGGGTTGCGCGGCAGGAGGCGCTGCCGGAGTGGGTGTCCGCGCCGATGGCGGCTCGCCGGATGGCGATTCGGGAGGGATGGTCGCCGGGGCTTTGGGCTGGAAGACCGGTAGCTGGGCCTGTGGACCGCTCGGTGGTCGCGGTCCGGTGAATGGTTTGAACTTATCCATCGGCAGGCCTGCGGCACTGGCGAATGCCTGTGTAGGCAGGAAGTGACCCGACGCATTGGTCCACTCCCGCAGGACGCCCCGTGTATTGCGCCCACTGCCAAACGAAATCAGGCCCGCATACTCGACGCGCCCTCCTTGCGCCGCGTCCTTGTGGCCGGGATTGGGGCCACCCAGCGCGCCCGTTGGCCTGACTACCCAGGTTTTGCCGCGTTGCACCACGAAGGCATAGGTACCGCTCGCCGTGTAACGCTGCCCATTCGGCTCTCGTGTGTACCAACGCCCCCCCTCTTCGACCAGCAGGGATCGTTTTCTGGTCTCTGGCTCTTCACCTGGCAGGTTGCCAAAGGTGGGGGGGTCCGGTTGCAGCGCCAGGCCCACCGTGCTGGCCCCTTCCACCCCGACCCAGCTGGCGGCCCCGTCTAAACTGTTCCGGGCGGCGATGTTGGCGGCGTGTTCAAGATGGGCTGCCTGGGCGGGCGGCCCACTGTTCGATCCGCCACGACTCTGCTGCACGACATGAGCTAGCTCATGTGCCAGTAGCATCTGGCCTTGATCGGTGTCGGGCGCATAGCGGCCCGCGCCAAAGACGATGTCTGTGCCGATGGTGTATGCAGCGGCCCCCAGTTCGCGGGCAGATGCAGCGGCTTCCCCGCTATGGTGGATGCGTACCTGGCTAAAGTCCCAGCCGAATTGCGGCTCGATAACCGCCCGGATACCTGCGCCGAGGGTCTGACCGCCCCCGCTTGCCAGAACCGTCTGGACCGCAGCGGGCACCTCTGGCCCGGTGCCAGGGGCAGGCTGCAACAACTGGCTGACGGCCCCGTTCCCGGCAGTGCGTTGCAGGCGCAAGAGTGCGCTATGCGGCCCGCCTGTCGTCTGGCCGGGTCCGGCATCGGGCACTCGTTCGGGAGTGGGTGCGGCGTTCGTGCTTTTGGTGGCATTAGTTGCCGTGGGTCCGGCCATGGTTGCCTCTGCTCCGTCGAGATGGGATCGCGGATTGGGTTGCTTACTCCGCTGCGGCGCGCACCGGGATCCAGCGCACGAGCTTGTTGCCGAAAAAGACGTTGACCTGCCGCACTTCCGA
>JBBSEL010000720.1:0-3345 GCA_038239755.1 Chloroflexia bacterium
ATCCACGACGAAGTGCAGGCTATCGCTGCCTGCGTGGACCGGGCGGTGGCGGCGGCGGGCCTGACGCCGGAGGGGATTGATGTGGTGCTGCGCACCGGCGGCTCGTCCTCCATCCCGATCTTCCTGCGCCTGCTGGAGGCGCGCTTCGGCCCGGCCAAGATCCGCAAGCAGGACGTGTTCACCGGCATTGCGGCGGGCTTGGGTATCGCCGGGTGGCGCAGCCTGCAAGGCGTGGACGATGCCCACTTGCTGGCGAAGGCGGGTTGAATCTTGATAGGAGAAGCGGATGCGGGCGATCAGCGTACGCGCATTGGGGGCAAACCTTATTTAAAACAATGGAAATCAGCACAAAGACCCTGTCATCCTTCGCTGCGCTCAGGATCTTCTTGCCCTGGCAAGTAGTCGGACCGCCAAGAAGATCCGTCGCTGCGCTCAGGATGACAGGGTCTTGATTTCAACATTCAGTCCTCTATTAGCTTCTTTCACATAAATCCTTCTAAACCTGGTGTTCGTAGCTATCAGGTGACCACGCCGATAGCTTTTATGTGAGCCGCAGACTGTGCCCTCTATGCCGTCCCCGTCGCCCGTGTAACAATCCAGGCCGCTATTATCGTATATAATAGGCAAGATTAAATTTCGAGCCGTAGCGGCGGCAACCAAGGAGAGGAACAATGGAGAATCGCAAAGGGCACCGGCCTGGGCCGGATGATACCCCCGCTCCGGCGCGGGTGGTGCGGGAGGCAACGACGATGGTAGGGCGGCAAGGGCAGAATGCGCCGCGGTTGATCGCGGGCGCGGTGGTGGTGCTGGTGGTGTTGGCCGCCGTGTTCCAGAGCAATGTGGTGGTGGAGGCGGGCCATGTAGGTGTGGTCACGCAGTTCGGGGCGGTGACCGGGCAGACCTACGATCCAGGGTTCCACTTCAAACTGCCCTTCGTGCAAGAAGTCGAAGATTTCGACGTGCGCACGCAGAAGGATCAGGTGGAGGCGACCGCCGCGTCGAAGGACCTCCAATCGGTGAAGTCGGTCATCGCGCTGAACTACCACCTGGACGCCGCGCAGGCCAGCACCGTCTACCAGAGCATCGGCACGCTCTATAAGGAGCGAGTGGTGGACCCGGCCATTCAGGAGGCGTTTAAGAGCGCCACCGCCCAGTTCACCGCCGAAGAATTGATCACCAAGCGTACCGAGGTCAAAGCCCTGGCCGAGAACACCCTGGCCGAGCAACTCAAGCGGTCGCATGTGATCGTGGACGACCTGAACATCGTCAACTTCGACTTTTCAGCGGATTTCAACACGGCGATTGAGGCCAAGCAGGTCGCCTCGCAGCAGGTGCTGAAGGCCAAGCAAGACCTGGAGCGGGCCAGGGTGGAAGCCGAGCAGGCGGTGGTCGAGGCGCAAGCACGGGCCGACTCGCAGTTGGTCGAGGCGAATGCGGCGGCCAAGTCGCAGCAGTTGCAGCAGCAATCGCTGACCGAACTCTACATCCAGAACAAAGCCGTGGACAAGTGGGACGGGAAGCTGCCGCAGTACACCGGCGGCGGGGCGCTGCCGTTCATCCAGCCGGTCACCGGTGCCCCAGCGGCGGTGACACCTGCACCGTAGCGTGATGCGTGATGCGTGATGCGTGAGGTCGTATTGCGTATTGCGTATTGCGTAGACCCTGATCCCTGATCCCTGCTCCCTCGTCACGTTTCACGCTTCACGGCGCACAGGCGGCGCGGGTGAAGCGGGCGGCGATGGCGGCGGTGGGTGGCTTATTCGGGGCACCAGTAGCCCCAGTCAGCCAGCTCTCGTCGGGGCTGACCACGGCCAGGTGCCCGGCGGTGAACTCCTGAGCCGGATCGGCGTTGGGCAGGGTGCTGCCGGTCCAGGCGGTGCCGTCCCAGTGGAGCAGCAGCGCCCCGCCCCGGTAGGAACCCACCGCCCAGACATTGTCCGGGGCGAGGGCGGCCACAGCGGTGAGCAGCGCGTCGGGCAGTTGGTCAATCGTGGCGGGCGCGGGGACCAGGCTCCAGGCGGTGCCGTTCCAGTGCTCGATCAGTGGTTGGGGAGGCGCATCCACCGTGGTCACGTCCTCTTTGCAGCCACCCACCGCCCAGACATCGTCCGCCCCTGCCGCCGCCACGCCCCGCAGGGTGTTGTGCCCCCCGCAGCGGTTGGGGCTGGCGACCACCTGCCAGTCCGTACCCGCAGAGTGCATCACCAGCGTATTGGTGCCGGTGTAGCCTACTGTCCAGATGTTGCCAGCCCCCGCTGCCGTCACCCCCTGGAGTTCGACCGTGACCGTGGCCGGGGTGGTGTAGTGGAAGGCGGATGCCCATGCCTGCCCGGTGCTATGCACGATGAACGGGGTGTGATGGTCGAAGGACGAGCCGACCGCCCACAGATCGTCTTTAGCCGCCGCCGCCACGTCGTAGAGGTAGGTGCGATAGCCGCTCGATCCGACGTTTTCGCTGGGCATCATGCTCCAGGCCTGCCCATCCCAGTGGACGACTAGGCTGCCCTTGGTCGATTCCCCCACCGCCCAGACATCGTCCTTCGCCTGGGCCAGCGCGGCGTTCAACTCGATGTATAACCCCCCGGTGCCGGTGCGAAGCTGGTAGATTTCGGGGTTGGCTCGCTCGCCCCCATCGATCCGGTTCCAGTTGCTGCCGTCCCAATGCGCCAGCAAGGACAGCGGCGTTTCGTCGGGGGTGTCGGGCTGCCCGTCGCCAGTGATGCTGTCGCCCACCGCCCACACGTCGTCTTTTCCCAGCGCAGCGATCCCGCCGAAGCGGTACTCGGCCAGCGGGTCTGGCGCCCGCAGCGTGCCCGTCGTCACCTGCCAGGTGCCGCACAGCGGCGGGGCGGCGGCCACCGTCTGCGTGCTCCACCCGGCATGGACGGTCAGGAAAATAAAATTGATCAGCGCGTACGCCAGTACCACCACCCCCAGGCCCAGCACAATCTTCACGCGTAGGTCCAGCTTGCGCCAGCGCGCCCGGAGCAGCGGGATCGGCCCGGTGGCAGGCCGGGCGGGGCGGGCGGGGTTTCGTGTGGTCATCGGGCGTACTCCTGCGAGGGTTATTGGATCGGACTTATCCTACCATTCCTCAATACTACCTGCAAGCCCGGTTTTGGGTTCGGATGATTATGTCTGGGTTCCCAGGAGTAAACCTCAGCCCCGGAGGGGCGGCAGATAGTAGCCCACGGTAAGACCGTGGGAACGTACACCCCAGGAAACAAGCCCCGGTGGGTCGCCAGAGGGGTGTTGGTTCTGTCGCCCCGCCGGGGCTTGTCTGTGTATCACCGCAACCCACAGTTGGCACGGTGGGCGACCATCTGCCGCCCCGCTGGGGGGGGG
>JBBSEL010000721.1:0-3341 GCA_038239755.1 Chloroflexia bacterium
CCCCCGCCCCGGCCCTGGCGGCCCTGGAGGCACTGGACCCGACCACAGCCGCCAACGACCTGATCCCCAACCGCGACCTCGACAACCGGCTGCGGCAGATCAGCGGGTTGACCGCCCTGCTGCCCACGCGCATTCCGCTGAACGAGGAGCAAACCCGCTTCGTCGGCCAGATCATCAAGCTGACCCGCGAAACAGCCCGGCTGGTCAACAATCTGGTCTACTTGAACCAGCTAGAGGATGGCGATAGCGGCGACCGCGCCGACACCGACCTGGAACCCGTGCTGGCCGAACTAGTGGAACGCTACGGCGCGGCGGCCACCCGGCGCGGCGTGACCATCAAACTGCTGACCGAGCCGCTGGCCCCGGTCCCGGCGAATGCCGCCGCGATCAGCCGCGCTGTGCAGAACCTGCTGGAGAACGCGATCAAGTATACGCCCGCCGGGGGCACGATCCTGGTGGGCCTGGAGAGCCGCGAGGGGCTGGCCCACATCACCGTCAGCGACAACGGGATCGGCCTCTGGCCCCGCGACCTGGGGCTGGTCTTTAAGCGCTTCTACCGGGTGATCAACCAGCAGAACCAGGAGACTCCGAGCGGCGGGCTGGGGCTGGCCGTGGTCAAAGCGGTGGCCGAAGCGCACGGGGGCCGCGCCTGGGTGGAGAGCACCCTCGGCCAGGGCAGCATCTTCGGCCTGGCCCTGCCGGCAGATCAGCTAGCCGAAGCCGTCGCTAGCCAGCCGACCGACGCCTATAGCAAAGGGTAAGGGGCAGGCCCCTGCCAAGCGCCGGACACTGCATAATAACCGCACAAAACCTCTGGGACAATGGGCCAACAAGCCCGAACCTCTCCCAGAGGTTTTGTGTTTCTTCAACCCGGCATATGTAGCGGCGCACCCATGTGTGCGCCTGGTCGGGAGTCCGCGATTTCCATATTAAGCTGTCCCGTCCCCGCGAACGGATCGGGCACCCGACCAGGGCCGACACACGGGTCGGCCCCTACCAACAACACGCCCGGCTCTGCGTAAGAATCGGGAGACAGTCCCATTTGCGCCCTAATCATGCTATAATTGCGGGCATCATCGGGGCAGGCGGCGGGCGTTGGGCCCAACTGCCCCCAGGAAAGGGTTGCTTAATGCCTGCGATTTGGCGCTATAGTTTGCTGGGCGGCGGGGTGGTGACGCTGCTGAGTGCGCTGGCCCTCTTTCTCCAATGGCCGGTCGCCACTGCCGCGTGGCCGTGGCCGGACTCGCGGCTATCCTACATCTTCCTCGCCTCGATCGGGGCGACGATTGCCGCGCCGCTGCTGTGGGCCGGGTGGGTGGGCGAAATGGGGGCGCTGCGGGGCGGGGCGCTCAACCTGGGGCTGACCAATTTCGGCATCGCCCTCACCGCCCTGGTGCTCTATCCCGCCCCGCCGGGTACGACCGTCCTGGGCGGGGTAGCGATCGGGGCGATGGTGCTCAGCACGGCGATCTATTGGGCGGTGCGGGCGCGACCCCTGCAAGCGTCCCCGCCGATGCCTAGGCCGGTGCGGGTCTCCTTCGGGCTGTTCGTCGTCCTGCTCACCCTGGTCGGCGGCGCGCTGCTGCTGGGGCAGCCGGTCTTTCCCTGGCCGCTGCCCGCGCCCTCGGCCATGATCTACGGCTGGATCTTCCTCGGCGCGGCGCTGTATTTTCTCGACGGGTTGCTGCGCCCGCGCTGGCAGAATGCGAAGGGGCAGCTATTGGGCTTCCTGGCCTACGATCTGGTGCTGATCGGGCCGTTCCTGACCCACTTCACCAACGTCCTCCCCGATCACCGCCTCAGCCTGATCATCTACGTGGCAGTGCTGCTCTACAGCGGGGCGCTGGCCCTGTACTACCTGCTCCGCCCCCCGCCCGCCCGGAACCGGGGGCCGCTGGCCGGACAGTAACGACCGCCCGCATGACGGGAGCCACGCTAGCGTTGGTCATCGGAGACGAGGCGCAGGATGCGGTCGTCGGTGGGGGCGGGGCTGCCCCGGCCATCGCGGTTGCTGGTGGTGAAGTAGAGGCCGTCCGGCCCCTGGATCACCTCGCGCAGGCGACCAAACACCCCCTCAAACAGCTTTTCATCCGCGATAACGTGGTGCGGGTCGGCGGGGTCGAGGACGATCCGGTGCAGGTGTGTGCCACGCAGGGTGGCGACGAAGAGGTTGTTCTGCCACGCGCCCAACCAGGGGGCCGTACCAAACGCCGCGCCCGACGGTGCCCACGACGGGGCCGGGCCGCTGGTCAGGATCGGGTCCACGAACTGGGGCAGATGGGGCACCGCCGTGACCTCCGGCCAGCCGTAATTCTTGCCCGGCTCGATGATGTTCACTTCGTCGTAGGCCGACTGGCCGTGCTCGGTCTCGAACAACAGCCCGGTGCCCGGCTGCCAGTCCAGCCCCTGCGGATTGCGGTGCCCGTAGCTCCAGATCGCGGTGCCGAATGGGTTGTCGGCGGGGATCGAGCCGTCGGGGTTCAGCCGCAAGATTTTGCCCGCCAGCACATCCTTTTGCTGGGCCTGATCGCCACTCGCCGCGTCCCCGGCGGTGATGTAGATCTTGCCATCCGGCCCGAACTTGATCCGCCCGCCGTCATGGATCCCCGCGCCCAGCACGCCCTCGAAGATCACCTGCGGAGCCGTGAGGGTGTTATCTGCCTCGCGGTAGCGCACCAGCTTGTTGCGCTGCCCGGCCTGGGGGTCATTATAAGTATAGTAGATATAGAGGTAGTGGTTCTGGGCGAAGGACGGGTCCAGGGTGATGCCCATCAGTCCGCCCTCGCCCTGGGGACTGATGTCGGGCACCTCCAGCACCGGCTGCGCCTGCAAGTGCCCATCCACGATCACCCGCACCCGGCCCGGTCGCTCGGTGAAGAAGATCCGGCCATCGGGGGCGAAGCTGAGCGACCAGGGCACCTCCAGCCCCGTCGCCACTTCCTCAACTTTGAGGTGCGGGAGCGCCCCGCTGATCGTGGCGGTCGGCACAGGGGGCGCAGTAGCCGGGACGGCAGTGGCCGGGACCGGGGTTGCCGAGGCGGGGGGTTCGGCAGGGGGGAGGCTCGTCGGCACGGTGACAGAGGTCGGCAGGCCCGGTGAGTTGGGGTCGGGGATCTGCGGCAGGCCGGTGCAGCCGCCCGCGACGGCGAACAGCAGCCCGACCACCGCCAGCGCCCCGGCAAAGAGGAGAGGTCGATGGAGCATCACGCTCTCCTATCGGTTGCGCGCCAGTGCCCACAAACTGAGGGTCAGCAGCAGGACCACGCCCAGCGGGAGCAGCAGCCCGGCATACTGGATCGCCCAGTCGGCCCGCGTGCCCTGCACCAACGCATAGACCAGCA
>JBBSEL010000722.1:0-3336 GCA_038239755.1 Chloroflexia bacterium
GGGGCAGCAGACAGCAGGGGCACGGCCAGCGCGGCCAGATCGTCCAGCGTGGCGAGATCGGCGGGGGTCCAGGGGCGGGGGGCCGGGTCCAGCGCGCAGAGGGTGCCGAGCGGCACGCCGTCTGCCGCGAACAGGGGGAGCGCGGCATAGGCTTGCACCTGCCCGCTGCGCACCGCTGGGCTGTCGTGCCAGAGGGGGTGGCAACGGGCGTTTTCGACCACCTGGGGCTGCCCCCGGGCCAGCGTGTCTCGCGCCAGGGCGGCGGCGAACGCCGGGGCGTCGAGGAGCTGCGTCGGGTCGGGTGGGTCCGGCGCGGGGTGGCTCCCGGCGCGGAGGGCCGCGGCCTCTGTGACCCGCACCAGCGGCAGCCCCAGCAGCCGGGCCGCCAGGCGTTCCAGCCGGGCCAGGGGCGCATCCCGCTCCGGTAACGCCGCCCGCAGGACAGCGCGATCTTCGACCCCGGTTCCTTGTTCGTCGGTCATTGCGGCTCACCTTTTGCCGCGCGGGTCACCCCCCAGCCGGGAGGTCTGCCTCGCGTCGGTCTCTCCTGAGCCACCCGCCAACCAACATTTGCCGGGCCGCCTGTGTAGGTCCGTGCTGCTGTGCGCCCCCGGCTCCCGCCAGGCGACCAAATGACCGGCCCCGCGACACCCTGCCCCGGCCCCGCGCACAGTACCACTAAGAGATTATAGAAAGCAGACGAAGGCTTGTCAAGCACACCCCCGCCCGACCTCCAGGGGCGGAAGGTCCCGGCGCGGCGACAGGGCTGCGCCCGGCGCAAAACGTGTGCTATAATAGACGAAACCTAGTCTACCAGAGGTTAACGGGATGGCCGGACGCGCCGCCGTCGTCATCGGCATCAATTATGAAACTCAGATCGAGGGCAGCGGGTCGCGCGCTGGCCTGACCCGGCTGCGCTATGCCGAGGCCGACGCGCGGGACGTGGCAGCCGAGTTGACAGTGGCAGGCTATGACGTGCGGCTGTTGCTAGGCGCGGAGGCGACCGAGCGGGCGATCCGCCGGGCGCTGACGGCGCAACGACGGGTGGCGGGAATCGACGGGCTGCTAGTGGTGCATTTCAGTGGACACGGAGACGTGGACCCGGAGGACGAGCAAACGGCTTATCTGCTCCCGGTGGATACGGACCCAGGCGACCTAGGGGCGACAGCGATCCCGTTGCGGACACTGGTCCATGATTACCTGGGACGGGTGGGAACGGCCTTGACGCTGCTGGATTGCTGCCACAGCGGGTGGGCGCTGGGCTGGAAGAGCGCGGAGAATAGAGGCGCGCCGTTTTTGCGCCAAGCGCGGGCGACGTTCACTGCGGCGGCACAAGGGCGGGTGGTAGTGACGGCGTGCCCCGGCGAGGAGTTGGCGCGAGAAGCAGCAGATCTGGAACATGGGGTGTTTAGCCACTTCTTGCTGGACCACTGGCGGACGTATCCCGACTCGGTGACAGTCGAGTCGCTGTTCCTGCGGCTGGCGGAGGGCCTACGGACTCGCAGCCTGCCCCTGCCAGTGCGTGGAGGGACGAGCGAAGGGCCGATTGTGCTGCGCCCAGCGCGACCCGCAGCTTCTATCCTCCCCCCACCACCGGTTGGTTTGTCAGCAGCGGAGGTGGAACGGCGGGAGCAGTTGCACGCGACGCTGCGGGGGCTGAGTGAGGCAGGCTGGGCGGCGCTGCTAACCGAGTTAGGGGAAGAGGCCGCGCAGTTCGGAGGGGCGCGGACAGCAGCGGCGCGGCGGCTAATCCTGAAGCTAGCGGCAGAAGGGATGCTGGGGGCGCTGGCAGCAGAGGCGGGGTGGCAGGCGGCGGAGCAGGCGGCGGTCGCCGCGCAGGTGAATGCACTGATTCAGCAATTTGAGGCAGCACGCAAACGCAGGGCCTGGGAGGCGGCAAGTAAGCTGGGGGAGCAGATTTTAGAACTCGATGCACAACAACCAGACACGCGAGTACAAGTCGCTACAATATATTGGGAACTGGGCAGAAAATTCCATGCAGAAAGTGACTATGAGCGTGCTATTATCAACAAGACACGCGCCATCGAGTTAGATCCTCAACAAGATTTGCACTATTACGCACGCGGCGTGAGCTACGAGGCTCAAGGCGATTACGACCGCGCAATCGCTGATTATGCACAAGCCATCGAACTCGATCCCCAGAATGCCGAATACTATTGGCAACGGGGCGTAATTTACCAGGTGAAGGGTGATTATGACCACGCCATCACCGATGAGACGCGGGCTATCGAGCTTAATCCTCAAGATGCCGTTTACTACTGGCATCGGGGCGTGAGCTACCACGCGAAGGGCGACTACGACCTCGCCCTCGCCGACTACTCGCGGGCCATTGCACTCGACCCTCAGCAGGCCGATTATTACCGGCAGCGCGGCGTGAGCTACCACAACAAGGGCGACTACGACCGCGCCCTCGCCGACTACACGCAGGCCATCGCCTTGGACCCCCAGAACGGCGAGTATCATTACCTCCGTGGCCTCGCCTACAAACACAAGGGGGAGCAGGGAGTAGCGCGAGGGCACTTTGAGCGGGCGTTAGCATTGGGCTATGAGGCGGCGCGGGCAGAACTAGCCTAGCTGTAATTCATGCATCACGTTTCACGCCGCCCTATTGACAACGGCCCGGCCCTGTGCTACACTCCGGCTTAGTTTGTTGCCCCAACAAACTAACCAACGACGGAGCGCACCAGCACCAATGAGGGTGTTATGGCCCAGACCCGCACCGGCGACCAGGCGTTGGTCCGCGAGATCAACCTCTCGATCATCCTCAACGCGCTCCACGAGCAAGCGCCCTGCTCGCGCGCCGGGTTGGCGGCGGCGACCGGCCTGAACAAAACCACCGTCTCCAGCCTCGTCCGCCAACTGAGCGCGGCGGGCTTCGTCAGCGAGATCGGGGCAGCCACGTCGGAAGAGACCGGGCGGCCCGGCATCCTCCTCCAGCTCAACCCCGCCGCCGGGCGGATGATCGGAGCCGAAATCGGCGTGGACTTCATCGCCGTCCGCGCCACCAACTTCGCTGTCGAGACCCTGGCCGAGCGCAAGGAACCCACCGCCCCCGGCAGCCCCCAGGCGGCGATCCTGGAACGGACCTGCGCGCTGGTGGCCGAGGTGATCCGCGAGACGCACGATTGCTGCACGGGGACGCTGGGCCTGGGCCTGGGGGTGCCGGGGCTGGTCGATGTGGGCACGGGCACGCTGCTGTTCGGCCCCAACCTGGGCTGGCGCGATGTGCCGCTGCGGGCCATGCTCGAAGCCGCCTTCGCCTTCCCGGTCTACGTGGACAACGAAGCGAACCTGGCGACGCTGGGCGAAACCTAC